>JBOHYR010000155.1:0-18879 GCA_050737995.1 Rhodanobacteraceae bacterium | reverse complement strand
ACACCCTGCCTGCCCGCCTACCTATGCCCGCCGCCGCCTGACCTTTTCCACACCCGCCGAACTCGCTGTTGTGACACGGACCGTCCAATTCGATCTCGAATCGGCCGGCCTGTGTCAAAGTCGAGCTGAGGCGGGGCACTGGGAAAGCTCCGAGGGTGGGCTAACCGCGAGTCACGCGCTGCTTCGCCGAGGCGGCACTCAAAGTGCCGGGTCAGCATCACCGACCATCTCGGATGAGCTTCCCAGGGCAGGGGCTGGCCCCGGACTTGATCACCCCTCCGGGGAGTCGGGGATGACGCCGGTCGGCGATGGCTCCCTGATTGAGAAGTCCCAGAAGCCGGCGCGGCGGGGGTAGCTCTTACCACAGGTAGAACAGCCTGCTTCCGTTCCCGACCAGTCGAGCTCGGAGCGGCAGAACGGGCAGCGGGTGCGTCGAGCGAGCCCCTCAAGTGCGGGAGGCGTTCCCGGCCTCGCCGGCGCGAGTTGTTGGTCCCTGGGGTGACTTCTGGTGGCGAGCAGGAACTGGCTCGGTCCCCACCAGCCCCGACCCAAGCGTTGGGCGACGAGTTCCAGCCCGTACACAGCGGGGCTCAGACCGTGCACCAAGCTGGGGGGCAGGCTCTGGTCCCAGCGCCGGAAGTTGTTCACGCTTGCCGCGCTCTGACTTCGGAATCCAGCCCTTCGCAAGCAGGCTCGGATGGCGGCTAGCTGAAAGGTGTAGAAGGGAAACTCCGTGGATCCAGTAACGACCGGGCTGCTGTCCCGCAGCTGGCGCGAAGTTCCTTGGCGAGCGCCCCGCAGGCTGGCCAGCGCATGGTGTTTGATCGGAACATCGACCAACCAGCGACGGCCCACCGTTCGGGCAATCTCGGCGAGGCACGCCTCCACGTTGGTCATGTGGTGGAGGACTCGCACCACCATGGCGCCCTCTACCGCCGAATCAATCAGCGGCAGGCTCGCGAGGTCGGCCCGGATCAGATGCAGACGGCCGGCACCGATCTCCGGTGCGAGACGTTCCGCGGCCCGAGTGAGCTGGGTGACCGAGTAGTCGACCAGCACGGCGTGGTCGGCAACTCTGGCGTAGTGGCCAGCGTTGCGCCCAAATCCTCCCCCAAAGTCAGCCAACCACCCGAGCCGGCCCAGCCGCGGTAAGAGCCGGCGCAAGGTGCGCGCTTCGACCCATCGCTCGTAGTCGCGGTTGCCCCAGAAGGCCAGATAGTCGAATCCGCTGTCGTAGTCGACGATCCGTGAGCTATCTGGCGGCTGCCGGGCGGGAGTTGGGCTCACGGTCAGGGCGATGGTACCCGGTCCCTATTTTCCGTCAACTCCAGCCATCATCGTGGCCCAGGCCCCGAGCGGCCGATGCTGGCGTACCGATCCGCAGAGATACCGCTCTTCGGCTTTCGCCGCCGATCGACGATGGGACTTGCAGATGGAAGGTCGCTCAGGATAGACTGTTAGCACTCACGAGGGTTGAGTGCTAACAGTGCAGGAGGTAGGGAATGGCCCTTAAGTTACGGCCACTGGCTGACCGTGTCGTCGTCAAGCCGCTGGAGCGGGAAGAGACCACCAAGAGTGGGATCGTTCTACCGGACACCGCCAAGGAGAAGCCACAAGAGGGCCTGATCGAGGCGGTGGGCAACGGGAAGTACAACGAGCAGACCGGGCAGCGAGTCGCCCTCGACGTAGTCATCGGCGATCGAGTCATCTACGCCAAGTACTCGGGTTCGGAGATCAAGATCGATGAAGTGGACTACCTGATTCTGTCGGAGCGAGACATCCTGGCCGTGGTCGCATCTAACGGCAAAAAGAAGTCCTGAACCGATGAGCCGAGGGCTCGCGGGATCCTGTCGGGTACCCGCGAGCCCCGCCCCAAGCCTAGGAGAGTTGATTTAAGTGCCAGCCAAGCAGCTCAAGTTCGACGATCAGGCCCGCGACGCCCTTCTGCGGGGAACAGCCCAGGTAGCCGCTGCAGTGAGGCCCACCCTCGGTCCCCGCGGGCGCTCGGTAGTCATCGATCGCCAATATGGCAGCCCCCAGATCACCACCGATGGAGCGACCATCGTCCGGGACATCGAGCTTCCTGACCATTTCGAGAACATGGGCGCCCAGTTGCTGGCGGAGGCCGCCCGCCGCGCCAATGACATCGCCGGGGATGGCACCACAACCGCCGCGTTGTTGGCCGAGGCGATGGTTGAGGAGGGGGTTCGCAACCTCGCGTCCGGGGCGTCTCCAATGGGGCTCAAACGAGGCATCGAGAAGGCCACTCAGGTAGCCCTGGCTGAACTCGACCGCCTAAGCCGGCCACTGGCCGGGCGCGCGGACATCGCCCAGGTGGCGACGATCGCGAGTGGCAGTATCGAGATCGGCAGCATGATCGCCGACGCCATGGAGCGAGTCACTTCGGAAGGGGTGATCACAGTGGAGGACTCCTCGGGGATCGAGACCGAGGTCAAGGTGGTCGATGGAATGCAGTTCGACCGCGGCTTCGTCTCCGCATACCTGGTCACCGACCAGCGTGGGATGGAAGCGGTGTTGGAGCAGGCACTGGTCCTGATCACGACCCGCAAGCTCTCCTCGATCGCCGACATAGTCCCCGCCATGGAACTGGCCGTGAAAGCGAGCCGACCGCTGCTCCTGATCGCCGAGGACATCGACGGCGAGGCGCTGGCAACTCTGGTGGTGAACAAGGTGCGGGGCACGGTATCTGCCTGCGCCGTCAAGGCCCCCGGCTTCGGAGATCGGCGGACCGCGATGTTGCAGGATCTGGCGATTCTGACCGGGGCCGAGGTGATCTCTGAAGAGCTTGGGCTTACCCTGGAAGGGCTCACCGAGCCCCAGCTTGGTTCGGCCCGACGGATAGTGGTCACCAAGGACGACACCACGATCGTCGAGGGTGGTGGAAGCGAGGAGCTGGTTCGGGCGCGAGTGCGCGAGATCGACCAGCAGATGGAGCTCACCGAATCAGACTGGGACCGCGAGAAGCTCCAGGAGCGCAAAGCCCGGCTCATCGGCGGAGTGGCGGTGATCAAGGTGGGCGCTCCGACTGAGACCGCCTTGAAGGAGCGCAAGGAGCGGGTCGAGGACGCCCTCGATGCCACCCGGGCGGCCGTCGCAGAGGGCATTCTACCCGGTGGTGGGCGAAGCCTTTTGGCTGCGGCCGCCGCGCTCTCCGGGAGCGAAGGGACGACCGACGAGAAGACAGGTGTAGACATAGTGCGTCGAGCGCTGCAGGTGCCGGCCCGCCAGCTAGCGGCCAACGCCGGTCTGGACGGTTCAGTCTCCCTGGAGAAGACTGAGGCGATGGGTCCGACAGAGGGTCTCGACCTCTCGACACTCAAGTACGGGGACCTGCTCAAGGCAGGCATCATCGACCCCACCAAGGTGGTCAAGACAAGCCTGCAGAGCGCTGCCTCCGTCGCGGCGATGATGCTCACCACCGAAGCGCTGGTGGCCGATGTTCCGGAGTTGGCTCCCGCGTTGCCAAGCGGGGGTGGCGATGACGGCATGGGTGGCATGGGCGGGATGGGTGGCATGGGCGGCATGGGTGGCATGGGCGGCATGGACTTTTAAGTCTGCGCTTCATCCCTCTCCCTCCGGGAGAGGGTGCCGCAGAGCGGCGGGTGAGGGTACGATCCCGCGTTGCGTTGGATGTTGCAACTCAAAAGCCCCGCGAGCGATCGCGGGGCTTTTTTGTTGACGACGCTTCGCGTTTTCGGATTGCGACACCTCTGGAAGATTTCGACGACGTCCGGCATCATGCGGATGATTAGGGAGATAGCTGGCGCATCAGTGTCACTGAAGATCACGCGTTGGCGCGGTACGACAATGGCTTCACCCCGCCTGCACCACGTCATTGCGATAGTGCGCCGACTGCGAGCAGCTCGCGCGCCGTGGTTCCGCGCTGCGCCGAATGCCGCCGCGAGGACGCATTTCGATGGCAGACACTCCATCCGACGCACGCTGGCAACGCGACAATGACGATGAAATCCTGCTGACGGGTTCATGGACGTTGTTGCTGGATGCAAGACGGCGTCGGCGGCTTGCGCGCGAGCTGGCTGGCCTCGATGCGCCGCATCGCTATCGCTGGAACCTCGATCGGCTGGATGCACTGGACAGCGCGGGCGCGCGCGTGTTGTGGAAGGTCTGGGGCCAGCGTTTGCCGGAACGCCTCGAATGCCACGAGGATCATCGGCATTGGTTTCGCTGGCTTGAGCAGACCCGGTTTCCGCCGCGCCCCGATCGGCGCCAACTGGACGCCGCTTTCGAACGCATCGGCAATGGCGTGCTCGGAATCGCGCGCGCCGTCTGCGGCGTGCTGCTGTTGATTGGCCAATTGATGGTCGACGTGGCGTACTGCGTTCGCCATCCGCGCGTGATCCCGTGGAAGGAAACGGCCGCGACGATTTACCACGTCGGCGCCACCTCGATGTTGCTGCTGGGCGTAGTGGGGTTCCTGATCGGCGTGGTGATGGCGATCCAGATCGGCATGGCGCTGCGCCAGTTCGGCGCGGCGATGATGATCGTGGGCATGATGGGGTTGGCGGTGCTGCGCGAACTCGGGCCGGTGATCTGCGGCGTGATCCTGGCGGGGCGCTCGGGCTCGGCGATGACCGCCGGCATCGGCTCGATGCATCTGACTGGCGAGTACGACGCGCTGCGCGCGTTTGGATCGTCGCCGAGTCTGCGCCTCGCACTCCCGCGTGTGGCGGGCGCGATGATCACCTTGCCGCTGCTGGTGGTGTGGACCGATTTCGCCGCGCTGATCGGCGGCGCGGTGACGGCGCAAATGGACCTCGGCGTCGGCTTCAAACTTTTCCTGGATCAACTGCCGCAGCAAATCCAGATCGTGAATTTCTGGATCGGTCTCGCCAAGGGCGCGCTGTTCGGCCTGACCATCGCGCTGGTGGGTTGCTGGTTCGGTATGAGTGCGCCGCCCGACACCGCGGGCTTGAGCCGCCACACCACGCTCTCGGTGGTGACCAGCCTGACGTTGATCCTGCTGTTCGATGCGAGTTCCGGCGCCTTGCTCACCCACGTGGGATTGCTGTGATGGCGGCGCGCATGCCAGGCGGCGATGATATGGCCATCAGGGTGCAGGGCCTGCACAAGCGGCTTGGCGGCCAGACGATTCTCGATGGTCTCGATCTCGAAGTCCGGCGCGGCGAACTGGTCAGCGTGATCGGCGCGTCGGGCGCGGGCAAGACCATTCTGCTCGATCAGATTATCGGGCTGCTGCAATCCGACCGCGGCACGATCCAGGTGCTGGGCCAGACCATCAACACACTCGAACCGTGGGAAGCGCGGCTGTTGCGTCGCCGCTGGGGCGTGCTGTTCCAGCAGTCCGCCTTGTTCAGTGCGATGAACGTGTATGACAACCTCGCATTTCCCGTGCGCGAGTTGCGCAAGGAAGGTTTGCGCGTGGACGAAGATATGCTGCGCGAGGGGATCGCGCTAAAGCTGCACATGGTCGGGCTTGCGCCGGAAGACGCGTGGAAGTTTCCCTTCGAATTGTCCGGCGGCATGGCGAAGCGCGCCGCGTTGGCGCGCGCGTTGATGCTGGAAGCGGAATTGCTGTTCCTCGACGAACCGACGTCCGGACTCGATCCCGCGGCGGCTTCCGAGTTCGACACGCTGCTGGGCGAATTGCATGCGGAACTCGGCTTCTCAGCACTGATGATCACGCACGACATCTACAGCGTGGCAACGCTGAGCGATCGCGTCGCGGTGCTGGCCGGCGGCAAGCTGATCGCGGCCGGCACTCTGGAAGAGGTGACCCGCTTCGAGCATCCGTTCATCGCGAGTTTCTTCCACCCACGCGAAGGCGAAGAACGCTTGCGCGCGTTGCCGGCGTATGGGAGCCACTGAGATGGAAAACCGCGCGCACGCCATCGCCGCCGTCGTGTTCCTGCTGGTATTTTCCATCGGTGCGATCGTCGTCTATTACTGGCTGGCGAACCGCCAGAATGAACCGCTGGCGTATGAGGTCGTCACCGGCCAATCGGTGGGTGGTCTGTCGGAACAATCCGCGGTGCAGTTCAAGGGCATCGTGGTCGGCCACGTCGCGAGCATCGGTTTCGACCCGCGTGACCGCGCGCGCGTGGTGATGCGCCTGCAACTGCAGCCAAAGACGTATGTCACCCATGCCACGTACGCGGTGGTCGCGATGCAGGGGCTGACCGGCGGCAGTGTGCTGGAACTGAAACTCGGCAAGGGCAGCGACGCGCCGCTCGCGACCAGCGACGCGCATCCGGCGCACATTCCCATGCACGCGGGCACGCTGGCATCGCTGATGACCCAGGCGCCGAAGGTGATGCAGGATCTCCAGGACGTGCTGGGCAATGCCAACAAGTTGCTGGATACCGGCAACCGCGAGCATGTCGCCGCGTCGCTGGCGCAGATCGATGCGGTGACGCGTCAACTCGCCGCCATCGAAACGAAGTTGCCGGCGTTGCTCGCGGACGTGCAACGCAGCGTGACCGACGCCGACCGACTGGTACGCACAGCGCAGACGCCCGTGCGCAACGCCACCGGACTGGAAGCCTCCATCGATGCGCTGGCGCGCTCCAGCCGGCAATTAAGCGAGCGCTTGAATCGGCAGACCGCGCCTGATTTCGACACGCTCAGCCGAAGCCTGCAGCGCACGTCCGAGCAGCTGGACGAGTTGCTGCGCGAACTGAAGGCCAAGCCGCAAAGCCTGATCTTCGGGCCGCCCGCGCGGCCACCCGGGCCCGGCGAACCGGGCTTCGGCAAACACGGCAAGGAGCCACGTCGGCCATGAAATGCATGCGATTCGTGTTGGTGTTGTGCTTGCTCGCACTGGGTGGCTGCGGCGCGGCATCGCGGCAGAACGTCGTGCCGCGGCATTACATCCTTGGCGGTTCAGCCGCTGCCTCGCAAACCGCGTCGCGTTCGAGTGGCGCCACCCTGCGCGTCGCGCGCATCGGAATGCCCGCATGGCTGCAGGGCACCGGCCTGTATTACCGGCTCGCGTATCGCAACGGCAACGTGATCGCGGCCTATGCGAACTCGGACTGGGCGGTGCCGCCCGCCGCCATGCTGGAACGGCGATTGTGCGCCGCGTTCGCAAAGGGCGGCTGGCGCGCGGTCGTTGGCCCCGCCAGCAACGCGCAAGCAGACTTCGCGTTGCACGTCAGAGTGGACGATTTCAGCCAGGTGTTTACTTCTCCCGGCGACAGTTTCGGCGTGCTGGACGCGACGGTGACGCTGGACGGCGCGAACGATGCGCTGCTCGGACAACGGCATTTCCATTTCCGGGTCGCAGCGCCGACCCCGGATGCGGCGGGTGGCGTGAAAGCCCTCGATGCCGCGAGTCAGGATTTCGCGCAGCAGTTGCGGGGTTGGTTGGCGACGCGGCAACCCAACCGTTCATGAAGGTCATGCCCGGCCCGCGAAACCGGCGCTTGCGCGCAAGCCATGGCGCTGCTATGCTGCACCGCAGCAATCCGGGCGTCTGCCCGATTCCGTCCCCGCCGCGCGTTTCGCGCTGGAGCGTTCGCTCCCTGTTTCACCTCGCCGCCGCCCATCGGCATTCCCGATGCATGGAAATCCACGTGCCATTCCGATGGCCGTTGCGCGCATACGGCCGTGCGCGGCGCATTCCCATTGCCGCACTTCCTATCCACTGAATCCCGGGTACACGCTTCATGAAACGTCTTGCCTCCATCCTCGCCTTTACGCTGCTGACCGGTGGCGTCGCCTCCGCCGCCACGCTGTCGCTGCCGGCGGGCACCACCGCGGTGCCGCTGGCCGTCATCACCAACGATCGCGACACCAGCGTCAGCCGCATGGCCCTGATGGTGAGCGATTCCACCGTCAGCGGCATTTCCATGGAAACCAGCGCGAACGCCGATAGCGATCCCGCCGACACCAAATCGCAGGTCTATCCGCTGGCCGGCATCGAAAGCCATGACGGCATGGTGCTGGGGCGGGGGAAGGGCGTGAAAGCGATTTTCCTGCGGGGCGACATCGCTTCGCAGGATGGCCGCGGCTCGCTCACCATTCGCTATTTGACCAATGGCGTGATCCGCCACTGGGCCGAATGCCGCATCGACTTGCAGAAGCTCGGTCCGCATCAATGGCAACTGGTCAATGCCTACGACGGTCGACCGATCGAGCGCATCGAGGTGAAAACCTGGGCGCTGGGCATTTCCACCTTGGCGAACGTCTGCCCCCACAAGGCGGCGTAAGGCGCACCGCTGCATGCGTGGCGCCCGTCGGGCGCCACGACCGATGGCCCATTGCCAGGCGCGCGGGCATGGCTACACTCCCTGATCATCCTGCGGGGAAATGCCGATGCGACTGATCCATCTTGCCGCCCGACCTGCTGGCAGAATGGAGGTTGCACACATCAGTCCGGGTGGAAATTTGGAAACACAAATCCGTGACTGGCGGGTTAGCGGGAAATGTGTGCAGTTGCTTTGATGGAAGCGTTGCTGCCCAAACAAGCCCTCCCCTTCAAGGTGGGAGAGAAAAGCAAAGCCCCGCAGCGATGCGGGGCTTTGCTTATTGATCGCGCACCAGCGTTTCGATGATCGGGCACGGCGTGTTGCCGCGGCGGCTGTCGCACTGCCGGATCAATCGGCCCAGCGCGGTGTGCAGCGCGGTGAGGTCGGCGATCTTGCCCTCGAGCAGCGCGCGTTTGCGTGCCGCCAATGCGCGGGTCGGAGTACAGGCGCGCGCCCGATCCAGCGTCAACAGCGTGCCCACTTCATCCAGCGTGAAGCCCAGCGCCTGCGCCCGTTTGATGAAACGCAAGCGCTTGATGGCATCCGTCGGATAACGCCGCTGTCCTCCCAGCGGTTTGGCTGGCTCGGCCAGCAGGTCGCGTCGCTGGTAGTAGCGGATCGTCTCGACGTTGACGCCGGCTGCTTCGGCCAGTTTGCCGATCGAAAGTGAAGAGACCATCGCGCCGCTTGACTCCGTACCTGGGTACGGGGTTTAGGATAGCACTCGAACGGTCCGGAGAGCGCTGGAGATGAAAGCCGACTGCGCGCAGGATATGAACAAAGCGCGTGATCTCACCTGTGGCGGTTCGGCGTGGCTGCTGTGGCGCCTGCCGGCAGTGTTGGTGATCGCGGGTGATGCGTGGCCTCGCGGCATGGCGTGGCTGTGGGCGATCGCGTTCGCGATGGCGGGCACGGGCTGTCTGGCCAATGCCGCGCGCTGCGGACGCACCCACTGTTACGTAACGGGGCCGCTGTTCCTGCTGGCTGCGATCTGGTGCTTGTTTTCTGCATTGGGCGTGGTGGCACTGCATCCGAATATGCTGTTCTTGGTTATCGCCCCTGTCGCGGTGCTAGCGTATTTGGCGGAGATTCCACTTGGCCGCTACATGAAGGCGCATTGGTGAGAAGCCATGGGTGACTTTACGCTCGAGTCGGTGCTGGCCTGTCCGCAGTGCGGTTTCGCCGAACGCGTGACCATGCCAACCGATGCCTGCCTGTTTTTTCACGAGTGCCAGAACTGCAAGGCGATGCTGCGCCCGAAACCGGGCGATTGCTGCGTGCTCTGTTCGTACGGTTCGGTGCCCTGTCCGCCTGTGCAACAGCAACGCACTTGTTGTAACGGATGAGCCCGGCAACGAGCTGACGCCGTGCAGGCAACACGGATTGTCCCGGACGAACATGCAAGCCTGCGTGGAACGCCGGTACGATCCGGTTGCCACGGCATTCCACGACCAATGGCCCATTTGTACACGGAACCACCGGGTTACACTCGCCGGACAGTCATCGAGGGGATTCCGATGCGCGCGACCTGTCTTTCTGCCGTGGCGCTGCTTGCTGCGCTGACTTTCCCGCTGCAGGCTGCGGTCGATACCGCGCCGACTCCAAGGCCCAGCTTCTCGCAACCCGCGATTTCGCCGGACGGCAGCACCATAGCGTTCGTTTCCGGCGGCGCGATCTGGGAAGTGTCGGCCACGGGTGGCGCAGCGCATCTTATGGTTGCCGACAAGGGTGCCGATTCGCGGCCGCTTTTCTCGCCTGATGGCCGCAAGCTTGCCTTCGTATCCGACGCCACCGGCGACGGCGATATCTACGTCCTCGACATCGCGAGTGGCACGCTGACGCGCGCGACCCACGCAGATGGCCGCGATGAATTGAGTGGCTGGTCGCACGATGGCCGCTGGATTTATTTCAGTTCCTCGCGCGACAACACCGGCGGCATGAACGCGGTGTACCGGGTGCGTATCGGCGGCGGCACGCCGATGCCGGTCTCGCTGGAAATCTACCGCAACGAGGAACAAGGCGTACCCTCGCCTGACGACAAGACCATCGCGCTGGTCGGCGAGGGATTGGGCGCGTTCCAGTGGTGGCGGCATGGCAGCGCACACATCGATCACGGCGCGATCTGGTTGCTGAAGAACGACGGCTCGCACGACTATTCCAGATTGACGCCCGACAATGCGCGCGCGGATTGGCCGATGTGGACGTCCGACGGGCAGTCGCTGTACTACATGAGCGATCGTTCCGGCGCGGAAAATCTCTGGCACGTGCAGTTGAACGGCAACAAGGCCGCGCTTACGCATTTCACCGACGGGCGCGTCTTGTGGCCGACGATCGCGGCCGACGGCCGCACCATCGCCTTCGAGCGCGATTTCGGGATCTGGACCGTCGACACCGCGACAGGCAACGCGCGGCCCGTCCCGATCACGCTGGCCGGCGCGGTGGCCGGCCCGGAAAACCAGCACAAAACCCAGAGGGAAGATTTCAGCGATCTTGCACTGTCGCCCGACGGTAAGAAGGTGGCATTCATCGCGCACGGCGATATCTATGCCGCCGCTGCGGACAAGGGTGGCGACTCGGTGCGCGTCACGCGCGCGAATGGCGTTGCGTACGGCATCGCATGGGCGCCGGACAGTAGCCGCATCGTGTACGGCGCGTTCCGCGACGACGGCGAGCATTTGTACCTTTACGATTTCGACACCGGCAAGGAAACCCAGCTCACGCAGGGCACCGGCGAGGACACTGCGCCGGCGTTTTCGCCGGACGGCAAGTCGTTGGCTTTCCTGCGCGATGGACGCGAGCTGGAGGTTCTGGATCTCGCCAGCGGCCGCTTGCGCACGCTTGCCACCGGTCATCTCGATTTTCATCGTCCGCTGAACTCGGAGCGGCCGCTGGGCTGGTCGCCGGATGGCCGCTGGATTGCGGTCTTCGAATGGGGTCCACGCATGTTCCGCAACACGCTGGCAGTGTCGGTGACCGATGGCAAGACCGTCCAGTTGAGTGGCCTCGCGAATACGTTTTCCGACGACGTCACGTTCAGTCCAGATGGAAAGACTTTCCTGTTCACGACCGGCCAGCGCACCGAGCAGGGCCAGATCGCCAGCGTCGATCTGGTGCCGCGTACGCCGCACTTTCGCGAGGACCAGTTCCGCGACCTGTTCCGCCAGACCACGCCGGCTCCCGCGCACGAAAACGACCGCAACGGCGCGAAACAACCCAGCGCGAAATCTTCCGCGAAGGGCAAGTCCTCGCACAAGCCGGTGCATGTGAAAATCGATGCCGACGGCATCGATCAGCGCCTGACTTTATTGCCGACGGGCCTCGACGCGCGGTCGATCGTGGTCAGTCCGGATGGCAAGACGCTGGTGGTGACTGCGCGCGTCGCGGGGCGCACCAATCTGTATGCGTGGTCGCTGGATCCCCTCGACGCCAAGCCGCCGGTCGCGCGCCAGCTCACCTCGACGAGCGGCGACAAAAACGACGCGCAATTCGGCCACGACGGCAAGACCGTGTACTACCTCGACGGCGGCAAGGTGTTCTCGGTGCCGCTCGCTGAAGGTGGCAAGCCCAAAATGTTGTCGCTGGACGCGGAGGTCGACATCGACTTCGCCGCCGACAAGATGATGGCCTTCGCGCAGGCGTGGACATGGTTGCGCGACAATTTCCACGACCCTTCGATGCACGGCGTGGACTGGAACGCCGTGCGCGCCGAATACGCGCCGCTGATTGCCGGCGCGCCGACGCCGGCGGCCGTGAACTGGCTGATGAATCTGTTGGTGGGCGAGTTGAATTCCTCTCACTCGGGCGTGCGTGCGGCCGGACATTCGCAACCCGTGACCGGTCGCCTTGGCCTGCTGTTCGACCCACAGACCTACGAGCGCGATCACACCCTGCGGGTCACCGAAGTGGTCCCGCTGTCGCCAGCCGCGATCGCCGGCGTCAGGAAGGGCGATACGCTGGAGGCGATCGACGGGCACGCGCTTGGACCCGACGATGATCTGTACGCGCTGCTGGCGCATCGGATCGGGAAGAAGACCATGCTGCGATTCGCTTCAATGTCCGGTGTGCGCAATGTCGAGGTCAAGCCGATCGACAGCCACACGCTGGGCGTTCTGGTCTACAACGCCTGGGTCGCGCGCAACCGCGCGTATGTAGCGCGGGTCAGCGGTGGCCGGCTGGGTTACGTGGATTTGCCGGACATGTCCGAGGCAACACTGCACCGTTTCTACCGCGATCTGGACGCCGAGAACATGACCCGCGAGGGCGTGGTGATCGACGTGCGTAACAACTTCGGCGGTTTCGTCAACGCGTACGTGCTCGACGTGTTGTCGCGCAGGCCCTACCTCAACATGACCTTCCGCGGTTTCGATCATGCCGAACCCGCGCGCAGCATCCTCGGCCAGCGTGCGCTGGAACGTCCGACGGTGCTGATCACCAACCGGGTCACCTTGTCGGATGGCGAGGATTTCACGGAGGGTTATCGCGAACTCGGATTGGGCAAGGTAGTGGGCGAGCCGACCGCGGGCTGGATCATCTACACCAGCAACGAGAAGTTGGTCGATGGCGCCACCGTGCGGCTTCCCTTCATCACCATCACCACCGAAGACGGCAAATCGATGGAATTGCACCCGCGGCCCGTGGATGTGCCGGTCGAACGCCCGCTGGGTGAAGGTTATCGCGGCAAGGACAGCGACCTCGATGCGGCAGTGCACACCTTGCTGAAACAACTCGGACAGTAAAAAGTAAGCCCGTATCGCACGATTTCATCCGCCGCCGTGCGCGGTCGGCCGCGGCGTGTGCGTGGTCGGTGTGTTCGCCGCGGATGAAGCTGGCTGTTGCTGTGCCATCGCGGCAGCCTTCGGCCAGAACTTGTCCAGCTTGTTCTTGAGCCTGAGATCGGCAACGTTGCGCATGCCCTCGTCCAGTTTCTCTTGTTCCGGTGTTTCCGGCGCGACCGGCGCATCGGGTGCGCGCGTCAACGCTTCCAGTTGTGGCGCCACCAGCTGGGTCAGGGCGAACCACGGATCGTGAATGCCGGCCTCATGCAGCAGCATGCCGGGCAGCTCCCAGGCGGCGACGTCTTCCTTCACCGGTTCGGCGGTTTGCAGTTTGGAGGTATCGATCAGGAGGTACGGTACGGGTTGCACCAGAAATCCCTTGCCGTTTTGAAAGCCCGCCTGCTGGAAGGCGGTCACGATGGCGGGCAAGTGGTCGCCGAAAAACACGATCAGCGTGGGCCGCTTGCGTTGGGCGAGGGTGTCGGCAAGCCGCCCCAGTTGTTTGTCGGCGTGGCGGATGTGGTAGATGTAATTTTGCAGTTCCAGTTTTGCCTGCGGGTCGGTAACGCCAGCAGGCACGGGGATGGCGTCGCGCACCTTGGTATCGATGCCGAAACTCTGGTTGTACGGGCCGTGAGCCTCGATGCTGATGCCGAGCATGAAGCGCGGCGGTCCAGAGTCCGGCAACTGACGCAGCAGCTCGTCGGTGAAGGACTTGTCGGACATGTACTTGCCATCGTGCACAGCGTCGTTCGGCGGGAAGTCGCCCTCCGAGACGAACTTGTCGAAGCCCAGCGCCTTGAACGCGGCGATGCGATTCCAGAAATGCGGGTCGCCGCCATGCACCGCGAGGGTCTGGTAGCCATGGCGTTTCAGTAATCGCACGATGCCGGGGATGACCTTCTGGTGCAGCTGAAGGTACGGAAACATGATGCTGGGAAAATAGCGCAGCGGCAGCCCGGTGAGGACCTCGAACTCGGTGCGGATGGTGCCGCCGCCGAAGGTGGGCGAGTGCATCCAGCCCGAAGTGCCGTGGCGGGCCAGCCGATGCAGATTCGGCATGAAATCGACGTTCTTGCCGTAGCCGTTGAGGGTGGTCGGATCGAAGAACGATTCGCTGAGAATCACCACGATGTCCGGTTTCCGGGCCAAATCCGTGTCGGCTGTCGACTTCTGGAGTGCGTTGATTCGCGGTTCGAACCGCGCCATCAACCGCAGCGCCTCATTCTTGTCGGGTTTCTCGTGTGCCGCGGCGTATTGCAGATGAAACAGCAGCAGCGACCCGATCAGGCCATCGTGTTGGCGGGTGGCCATCGGGGACCACGGCTGCATTCCGAGCAGTTTCGCGTTGTAAAGACCGCGCCAGAACGGCACACCGGCGAGCAGGGTGACCAAAGCCGCAAACAGCACTATCGAAGCGGCGGCACGCCACCGCTTTGGGCGCTTGCGCAACATCGCCGGTTCGAACCGGAACCACAAGATCAACACCGCGATGCAGGCGAGCAGGACCACGATCAGCGGTGCGACGTGCGGCAGATAGCCCGACAGCAGTTCGCCGCCGCCCTGGCCGACCTGGCCCAGCATCCGGAAATCGGCAGGCATCAACGGAGCCGCGAGATTCTGCACCTTCAGCATGTTTACGCCGTACACCAGCGCCTGTACGCCGAACGCCAACACGAACGACCAACCCGCGCGCCGCGTCCACGCCAGCAGGATGCCCGCAAGCAGCAACCCCGGCAGCGCATTGCAGAACAGCCGCAGCGGCGTACTCCACCACGGCATCCAGTCCGGATGCGTCCAAAGCGCCAGCGGCATGATGTCCTGCCCGCCATCGAGCCACGCCGTGCACAGCACGAACGCAATCGCGAGCACCACCACCAGTGCGATGCGTGCGCCCGGCGGGTAACTTCGGATTCGGGGCGGGGGAGCAGCGACCATACCGATTGCGCGAGGGCGTGACGATCCTGAGAGCCTATCCGGCGGTGGATGAACGCTTGAAGATGACAGAAAGTCGATGCAATGCTTGTTCGAAGCGGCTGCTGAGAGAAGTCAGGCCACGGAGGGCCGCTTCGGTGTTCACGGGCGTTGGACAGCCCCGTACCAGGTTTGTTCAGCGACGCCTCGATGAGGGACGATCGCACAACAGTCGGCATAATGCCCGCATGCCGTTACTGCCGTCCGCGCTGGAACACTTGCTCTCGGAACGCTATGCCGAGCTGGCCGCCCATTGCCGCGCCGCCGGCGTGGTGATGCACGACGACGCGGGCGTGGGTGAGCGCGTACGGCGCATGCTGCTGGCCAGCGATTTCGCCTTCGAAGCCTTGCGGGCCGATCCAGGTCTGTTGACCGCGGCCGGTCTGGAGCGCCTGCGCGATCCGGCACCGGCATCGGCGCGGGCCGGGGCATTGCGGTCTCCCCCCGACGATGTGGTTGCCGCGTTGCGGCGGTTCCGCCGCGCGGAGTCCGTGCGGCTGGTGTTTCGCGACGTCAACGGCCTCGACGAAGTGACCGATACCCTGGCTGGAACCACCGCGCTCTACGAGGTGCTGATCGCCACGGCGCTGCGACATGCAGAGGACGCAGCGCGTGCGCGCTACGGCACGCCGCGCAATGCCGAGGGAGTACCGCAGTCGCTGGTGGTGGTCGCGTTGGGCAAACTGGGCGGCGGCGAGCTCAATTTTTCCTCCGACGTCGACCTGGTGCTGGCGTACCCGGAAGGCGGGGCGACGGACGGTGCGCGCCCGCTCGACAACATAGAGTTTTTCGCACGGGTCGCGCGCGAGTTCGTGCGGCTGATGACCGAAGCGACCGCCGACGGCATCGCCGCGCGCGTGGACCTGCGGCTGCGCCCGTTCGGCGACGCCGGTCCCGTCACTGCGTCGTTCGCGGCGATGGAGCAGTACTACCAGCGCGAGGGCCGCGACTGGGAACGCTACGCGTGGATCAAGGCGCGTCCGGTCGCCGGCGATCTCGCCGCGGGCAAGCGGTTGCTGGAAATCCTGCGGCCCTTCGTGTACCGGCGCTATTTCGATTACACCGCGTTGGCCGGCCTGCGCGACATGAAGGCATTGATCGACGCGGAAGTCGCACGCCGCGATCTGGCCGACGATCTGAAGCTCGGCGCCGGTGGCATCCGCGAGATCGAATTCGTGGTGCAATTGCAGCAATTGATCCGCGCTGGCCGCGACGCCAGCCTGCGCGTGCGCGGACTCTTGCCTGCGCTCGCGGCCTGCGCCGAGCGTGGCTATTTGTCGCAGCGTCAGGCCCGCACCTTGCGCGAGGCGTACCTGTTCCTGAGGCTGCAGGAAAACCGCCTGCAGATGTTCGCGGACCGCCAGACCCATGCCTTGCCTGCCGAGGCGACGTCCCGGGAGAGAATTGCGAGGGCACTGGATTACGGCGAGTGGAAGGCGCTCGCGCTCACGTTGAACAGGCAACGCGAACGGGTCTCGGCGATTTTCGCGGACGTCTTGCAGCCTCGGGAAGACACGGAGCCTGCGCGTGGCGACACATCGCTGGCACGCGATGGTGCAAGGCTCTGGCGGCGTGCCCGCGAAGGCAGTCTCGATCACGCGACGTTGGCCGCCGCCGATTTCTCGCCGCCCGAATCCGGTCTGGACGCATTGCGTCAGGTCGCGGGGCTGCACGGCCTCAGCGCACGCTCGGCGCGTCGTATCGAACATCTCATGCCGGGCCTGATCGACGCGGCGGCGGCGACGTCCGAGCCGGTCGATGCGCTGGTGCGGCTGTGCCGGCTGGTGCAGGCGGTGTCGCGACGATCGGCCTATCTTGCATTGCTGCAGGAACAGCCTGCTGCACGCGAACGGGTTGCGACCTTGTGTGCGGAAAGTGCGTTTCTGGCCGAACGTATGATCGCGCAGCCGTTGCTGCTCGATGATGTGCTTGCGCCGCGCGTGGAACATCTCGCCCACGGCGTCGGGAACCTGCGCGAGGAGCTCGCACAACAACTCGTTGCCGCGCAGGCAGGCGGCGACCCCGAAGCGGTGCTTGCGGCCATCGCCGAATGGCGCGGCAGCTATCGGATGCGTACCGGGCTTGCATTCCGTGACGGCGCCGTCGACGCGATCGCGACGGCGCATGCGTTGGCAGAGCTCGCCGACGCCGTGGTCGGTGCGGTGCTGGATCTCGCCGAGCGAGAGCTGGTCGCCCAACATGGCCGCTTGCCCGGCGAGGGCAGCGGCATCGCAGTGCTGGGTTACGGCAGCCTCGGTGGCGAGGAACTCGGTTTCAATTCCGACCTCGACCTGGTGTTCGTCTACGACGCCGCGCGTGGCGAAGCGACGAGCGATGTCGCGCGACCGCTGGACGGCGCGCGCTGGTACGCACGGCTTGCACAGCGGGTGGTGCACTGGCTGTCGGCGAGCACCCGGGGCGGGCGATTATACGAAGTCGACACGCGGTTGCGCCCGGATGGCGGCAAGTCACTGCTGGTCGCGAGCTTGCCCGCATTCATCGCTTACCAGCGTGAACGCGCATGGACATGGGAACAGCAAGCGTTGGTGCGCGCGCGCGCCGTGGCCGGCGATGCAACGCTTGGTGAAGCCTTCGCGCGCGCGCGGGGCGACGTGGTGCGGGGAAGGCGCGTGCGCAAGCAGGTGATCGCGGACGTGTGCCGAATGCGTGCCGAATGGCGTGCCCAGCGCGATCGGTCCGATGCCGGATACCTCGACCTCAAGCAAGGCGCCGGTGCGTTGCTGGACATCCAGTTCCTGCTACAGGGCATGGTGCTGATGCACGCCCATGCGGAACCTGATCTGGCCATGCATGGCGATACGCCGCGTTTGCTCGCGGCCTGCGCGGGCGCCGGGGTGCTGTCGGAGGAGGACGTCAATGCCTTGCACACTGCACACGCGGAGTTGCTCGCGCGTGCGCTGTCGGCCACGCTGGCGAATGAGCACAGGCTGGTGGCGCGCGACCTGGTGCTCGACGCGCGTTGCGCCAAAGTGCTCGCGATCGCACGTGCTACAGGATTCAATTTTGCGACGTAGGGCGGGCATTGCCCGTCCTACGGCGACGTGTGTACGGTCAGCCGCGTGCGCAGTTCGGCGGCGATCGTCGCGGTTTCGCGTAGTGGTGCCACCGAACCACGCACGTCGCCGGGGTCGGTCAGCAGGCCGTGTTCACGAAGCGCCGAATGGAAGCGTGCGAGCTTGTCAGGCAGCGGCGCGGTGGTGACGGTATGCACGGGTACGCCGGCCGCGCAGGCTTCGGACAACATGTTGACAGAGTCCGGCGTCACCACGATGCGTTCGGCCCAACCGAGCAGGCCGGGGTAGGGATTGGCGCCATCGCCACTCCAGAACGTGCCCGGAAAGGTTGCGAGCTGGCCACGCAACGAGGCGACGAATGTGTGTGGCGTGCGGCGCGACGCCGTGGCAAGCACGCTGCCCCCTCGCGCAAGGGTGCACACGGTCTCGGTCAGCCGTTGCAAAAACGCTGTGTCGAATTCGATCCCGCGCCGCGGACCCCCCAACAGCAGCGCGATGCGCGGTCGCGGCAACGCCCCGAGATCCGAAAATGCATCGCGCCCCGATGCGAGCCACGCATCGTCGACAGGGTTGAGTGAGCCCAGTGTCGTCAAAACGTTCGCGCCTTCGAGGCGGTCGTGGCGTGGCGCTATCACCGTGTCCCAATGGCGCGGGTCGATGCGTGGATCGAGTATCTGCACGGTATAGCAATCGCCACGCGACAGACCGCCCAACATCCTTGTCAGCAACGCCGCGTTGCGGCCGCAACCGATCGCGATATCAGGCCAGGGCGATTCGAATCCCGTGCGGTCGCGCGGTGCCAGCGCCAGCCGGCCGCCTGGCAGCCGGCGTGGCGCGAACCAGGCC
>JBOHYR010000154.1:0-6975 GCA_050737995.1 Rhodanobacteraceae bacterium | reverse complement strand
CGGCCCTGGATGCACGGAGCGCCGGGAGGACTGCGTTCGTGAGGCGGATCGCGGCGAAGAGGTTGAGCGCGAAGCTGTCATGCCACGCCTTGTCGGGAATCGTCCAGGACCCGCCCAGAAATGCGCCTGCACCGCCCGCGTTGTTCACGAGAATGTCGAGGCCGCCGAGCGCCGCGATCGCCTGCGTCGCGATCGCCTCCACACCTTCGCTCGTGGTGACGTCGCCGGCGACGAACGTTGCCGCCGCGGGTGCCTCGTTGTTGGGTGTACGTGCAGCGACCACAACTTTGGCGCCAGCATCGAGAAGGCGCTGCGCGATGGCCGCGCCGATGCCACGCGAGCCTCCGGTGACCAGGGCACGGCGGCCGCTGAGTTCCTTCGAGAGATCGAGTTTGTTGGACATGAGATGTTTCCTCGCAGAGGGGTTGAGGGAATCCCTGATCAATCCCATTACTCGTCTTCCCGGCGAAAGCCGGTACCCAGTGACTTTCGCGCAACGCACTGAAATGCAAAGTCGCTGGGTCCCGGATATCGCTTCGCGATTCCGGGATGACGAGCAAAATCAGAGCTTCCTTGGTGTTTCCGGATCAGCGATCCGGGCTGGAGGGGGATCACGATCTTGCCGTGATGGTTTTGCATCGTTCACGGCTCCTCGGCGCCGGGACCTGTCATGGCTTCACGAACCGATAGGCGAAGCGATCGGTCTCGCCCTTGATCGAGGAATCGAACACCTTGATCGAGTGCGGATCGTCCTTGTTCGCGAGCATGGTGCTTTCCGCATCCAGTACGAAGCCGGCCGCCTCCACCTCCTCGCGAACGGATGCAGGCTCAATCCGATGCAGCGACTGGGCGTCGCTCGTGCCCGCCCCGGTGGCGGCGGTGTGGTCCACGATGACGTAGGACCCACCGGGCTTCAGCCGCTCGTAGACGGCACGATTGAAGTCCGCAGCCGTCGCGCCATTGGCCTGGATCAATGCGGTATGCAGATCGTGGTAGAACAGGTGCAGCCAAAGCACATCCGCCGGTTGCGTGGCCGGCATCGCCACGAGATCGGCCGAGACGGCTTCGACGTTCTCCCGGCCCGGCTCCTTCGCAAGCGCCCGCATGCGGCCGACCGGATCGTTGTTGAAGTGGGCGACTTCGGGCGGCACGAAGCTGTAAACCCGTCCCTCGGGTCCCACGATGTCGGAGAAGAGACGGGTCCAGTCGCCGTCGCCTGGGTAGACGTCGATGACGGTGGAGCCCGCATCGACTCGTGCGAACCGGATCAATTCGGATAGCCTGGATGGGTCGTACATCGGGATCTCCTTTACGGTTGGGCATTCGACGAGCACGCAGCCGGGCATAGCGCGTCAGATTTGCGCCAGGCCGCCGTCAACGGCGAGCTCGCTGGCGGTCATGAAGCTGCTGTCCGGCGACGCGAGAAAAGCCGCCGCCGCACCGATCTCCGCCGGCTCGGCCATTCGCTGGAGCGGACTCATCGAGGCGAAGGCTTTCACGCCTTCCTCGCCCAGCGCTCCCTTCGCAAGTTCGGTCGCCGTCGGCCCAGGCGACAGCACGTTGACCCGGATGCCGGTGCCTTTCAGATCCTCCGCCCAGGTCCGCGCGAGGTTGCGTACGGCCGCTTTGCTCGCGCTGTAGACGCTGAGTGCCGAGGCGCCCGTGGTGCCGGCGCTCGATCCGGTCAGGATGATCGAACCGCCCTCGCCCATTAGCGGCAGCGCCTTCTGGACTGTGAAGATGGTCCCCTTCACATTGGTGTCGAAGGTTTCGTCGATGTGCTCGGCGGTGATCTTGCCGAGTGCAAGCGGCCCCCCTGTCCCGGCATTGGCGAAGACGATGTCGAGGGTTCCGCGCTCGGCCTTCACCGCCGCGTAAAGTCGGTCGAGGTCGGCCAGATCGGAGACCGATCCCCTCACCGCGCGGGCGTTGGAACCGAGCTCGGCCACGGCGGCGTCGAGCGCTTCCTGCCGGCGGCCGAAGATGAAGACAAAGGCGCCCTCATCGATGAAACGTTTTGCTGCGGCGCGGCCGATGCCGGTAGCGCCACCGGTGACCACGGCGGTCTTTCCATTCAGTCGGTTCATGTCATGCATCCTTCGAAACGTCGGGACCAAATATGGACTGCTTGACATATCAAAACAATTGACCAAATATTGCTATATACAATCTATTCTTTGGATGGCGCATGCTCGACAACGTCACCATCAACCAACTGCGTGCGTTCGTCGCGGTATGCGATCAGGGAAGCTTCTCGGGTGCGGCGCGGAAACTCATGCGCGCGCAGTCGGCCGTCAGCCACGCGATCAAGGCGCTGGAAAGCGCGTTCGATGTCGAATTGTTCGAGCGCAACACGCGCAAGGCACAGCTTACCGCGGCGGGGCGCAGCCTGTTGCCGGACGCACGCGCGGTGATCTCACGTACAGAAGAAATGAAGAACCGCGCCGGCTCGATCGCCAGGGTCGGGGCGCCACAGGTTTCGGTTGCGATAGATGCCTACTTCCCGCGCGCCCACCTGATCGACTGCTTGCGGACGCTGCAAGCGGAGTTTCGCACCGCAGCGATCAACCTGCGCATCACGACCATGCAGGGCGGCGAGAACCTGGTGCTCGAAAGGGTGTGCGCCCTAGCCGTCACGATCGAGAACGTGCCAGAGGTGAACCCGGACGCCATCGAACGCCGCTGGCTGTGCGAGACGAAGATGGTGACGGTATGTGCGCCATCCCATCCGCTCGCTTCGGCACCAAAACCCATCCCCGTGGACGAGTTTGGCCGACATGTTCAGATCGTCGTTACCGACAACCAGCCCGGAACGGAAAAGATCCAACAGGGCGTTGCCGGCAAGCGCCAATGGCTGATCAATGATCTCGGCGCCAAGCGTGATCTTCTCATGGCCGGTCTCGGCTGGGGACACTTGCCGTGGCACCTCGTCGGCGAGGATCTGGCGAGCGGACAGCTCGTCGAACTTGAACGCCGCGCCTGGCACATGGGCCCGCTCACGTTCATGATCTCGCAGCGCCGGGGTTACGACCTCTCACCATGCGAGTCGCGGCTGGTCGAACTTCTTGGCGACCCTGATGCATCACAGGGAAAGCGGGTTGGCGCTCCTTCTCCGGCAACGCGCAAAAGCCCGAAGGCACGCCGTGTGTGAGCAACCGGATTAATTGCCTCCGTCCCCTTTTTTGCCCTTTTTTCGTCCCTGTTTTCGACGCGTCTCATCCGCGTCGGCCCTCGCCTCCTCCACGCGCGCAAGAGTGCCCCTGACGCCTTTTTCGTTTTTCTCAACCGCGCAACAGGATGACCGGCAGCGCCACCAAGCCCAACGCGAGGAGTATGCCCAGCAAGCTCATCACGACGCGCATTGGCTCCGCACGAAGCATGGCTACGAACGTCTCCGCGGTGCCTGCGCGCTTGGCAGCGGCGTATTCGGCCCGGACGCGGACGCTGCGCTGCTGCTCGTAATCGTCCAACGCGCGCCTGGCGTCCGCGAAGGCCGCATCTTCAGTCACCCAGATTCCACCGGCCGAGATACCCCAAGGGCTGGGTCTGGTTTCGTAGAACGCGATGCGCCGTGCGTCGAGGATCGCACGCACATCGTCGGCCTCGTCATCGGGCACGTTGCGCAGGTTCATGAGCAGCCTGGACATGACGCCATGGTAGCCGCCCTTGCTTCTCTCAGTCCGCGTTGTGTCGGGACGGAATTGGTGAACCCGACCGTACTTTCCCATCAGCACCACTATCAAGGCACAGCTATCACGCCGCGCAGGGCCGGTGAATCTCGGACCTCAGCACAAAGCGCATCAGCAGGTGCAAATCCCGAAAGTGCACTCTGACCCCTGTTTTGGCCCTTTTTCAGCGCGACGCCAGTGCCTTCATGTCGGACCACTCGTGGACGTGCACGCCCGACGCAGCCTCGTTCGCGGAACGCACCATCGCGCGTGCGACATCCGCACCGGTGATGCCACGATATTTGCGCGCGCTACCCACGAGCAGCCAGTCGATCGCCGGCCACACCGCGATGATGAACCTCTCGCGCGGCCGATTCTCTTCGCGTTGCCCCAGCAACTGCGACGGTCGAAAGATATGCGTGCGCGCGATTCCCAGCGCGATCACGTCGCGCTCGGTCTCGCCCTTTGTCCGCAGGTAGAACACCGACGAGCCCGCGTTCGCGCCTACGGCTGAGACCAGAAACACACCCGTCGCGCCGCGCGACTGTGCGATGGCAGCGGCGTGCACCGGATAGTCGTGGTCGATACGGTAGTAGGCGTCGTCGTCGGGCACCTTGGCCTTCGTCGTGCCCAAGGCAATGAAGACGTCATCGACCTCGATGCCATCGGCCAGCGCTGGCAGCGAATCGAGGTCGCCGACGAGCGTTGTCAGTTTCGTGTGCACCAGGCCGGGGTCGCGTCGGACAACGATGGTGACATGATCGTAGTCGGCGCTCGCGAGCAACATCGACAGCAGTTGCGAGCCAATGAACCCCGTGGCTCCGAAAACGAGGGCTTTCTTCATGGCGTCTGCGCGAACTGCGATCGTGGCGGTCGCCTATTGTGCGCTTCAATCGCACGAACCACCTGAACCCGCGCGCAGGCATCGCCTCGCGAGCGCTCTTTTGTGGACCAGTTGAACCTGACCCTATCGTTTAATTACCTCCATACCCTGTGTGCACATGAACGCAGACCTCGCTGGGCGCGTCGATCTTCCTGAGCGATGTCAACGGGCAACGGGCATGGCCGTTTTAGTTGGCACTGCACGCCGGCTGCCGCAGGCTCTGACGTGTGGCGTCACAACATCGATGCATCTTCGGCACTGAACATCGGCATTCACCCACTTTCAAGGACAAGCGCCATGAAGCAAACCTCCATCATTCGTACCGGTCTGATTTGCCTGCTCGCCTGTTCGGCGTTTGCGGGCGCCAACGCTTTCGCGCAGGACACCACGGTACCGGGCCATCCCCGCGTCAACGAAGTCAACAATCGCGTCAACAATCAGCAGGCCCGCACGCAGAAAGGGATTGCCAACGGCACCGTCACCGGCAAGCAGGCGGCCAACGACGAAAAGCGCGATGCCAACATCGCCCAGCGCACCAGTGCGGACGAGGCCAAGCACAACGGCCATCTCACCAAGACAGAAGATCGCAACCTCAATCGCGCCGAAAACCGCAACAGCCGGAAAATCCACAGACAGCGCAAACACTGACGGATTCGGCAACCCGATGAGCACACGGAGGGGCCCCGACGACCGGGGCCTGCTGGTCGCCTCGTTTGGGGTGCTTTTCAGCGCAGGCTGCGGTACACGCGCAGTATCGCGTCGGCACTGAGGGCGACATCGTCCTCGCTGGTCGCCCAATTGGACACCGAAATGCGCATGGCGGCGAGGCCATGCCAGGTCGTGCCGCTGGCCCAACAGGTACCGTCCGCCTGCGCGCCGGCGATGACCGCACGCGTGAGTTTGTCGTCGTCACCGAAGCGCACGAGAACCTGGTTGAGGATGACATCAGCGAGGATGTCGACGCCGGCTTCAACGGACAGCAGGTCGGCGAACTGGCGGGCACGGGCGCAACAGCGATCGACGAGGTCGGCGACACCGTCGCGGCCGAGGGCGCGCAGCGTGGCGTAGAGGGGGATACCACGGGCGCGCCGGGAGAACTCGGGCACCCAGTCGACGGCGTCGCGCTCCGCGCCGCCGGTCTGGATCAGGTAGGCGGCCGCGGATGTCATTGCGTTGCGGTGATCCTGGGAATTGCGCACGATGGCCACGCCGCTGTCGTAGGGCACGTTGAGCCACTTGTGCGCATCGGTAGCCCAGGAGTCGGCGAGATCGATACCGTCAACGATCGCGCGCAAGGCTTCGCTGGTGCTGGCGCGTGCCCACAGGCCGAAAGCCCCGTCAACGTGCAGCCAGGCGCCATGCGCGCGCGCGGCTTCGGCAATCTCGCGCAGCGGCTCGAAGGCACCTGTGTTCACGTTGCCGGCCTGCGCGCAAACGATGACCGGGCCTTGCAGCGTCGGCAGGATCTCGCGCAGGCGGTCGGCGCGCATACGGCCCTGGGCATCGGATTCGACATGCACAAGTGCGCGCGTGCCGAGCCCGAGGTAGCGCAGTGCGACATCGACGGTGACGTGCGCTTCCTGCGAGGCGACGACGTGGACGCGCGGCGCACCATTGAGGCCTTCGGTCTCGACGTCCCAACCTGCCTTGCGCAGCACGCCATGACGCGCGGCAGCGAGACACGTGAAGTGCGCCATCTGGCAGCCGGTGACGAAACCGACGCCACTCTCGCGCGGCAGGTCAAACAGTTCCAGCAGCCAGCGCGCGGCGATCTCCTCCATCGCAGCGGCAATCGGCGAGATGACGTGCATACCGGCGTTCTGGTCCCAGGTCGATACCAGCCAATCCGCAGCCAGCGCCACGGGCAGCGAACCCCCGATGACGAATCCGAAGTAGCGCGGCGCGGCGCAGCCGGATGCGCCACGCTCGGCATTGCGCGCGAGCAGGTCGAGCACCGCGGCGGGGTCTTCGCCGTGCTGCGACAGCGGTGCGTCGAGCGCCGTCATCATCTCCTCGCGCCCCGCACGCGCGCCGACGAAACGTTGCGGCAAGCCATGCAGGAAGTTGCTGGCGTGGTCCTGCGCGCGGGACAGAAGCGGATCGAAGTCTGCGAAGGTCATGGGGATTCCGATCAACGGTGGCGGCGCTGTCCATTACAGACGAAAAAGCCAGCGGAAACAACGAGCGGGAGAGTGCGGACCGACACGGGGCGGAGCTGATAAATTCGAATGAGTTGCCTGCGTCCCCTTTTTCGGCACCTCGGCTCCCGCCTTGGCCGACGGAGCGGCTGGCGGGCGGTGAGCTTAATTGCCTGCGTCCCCTTTTTTGAGACTTTATCGACTGCATGCCGATCCCACGGCACAGGCCGGCATCTATCGGCAATGGCTGCAACAGGGGATCCGGCAAGACGACCTGGATCGAATC
>JBOHYR010000153.1:0-8675 GCA_050737995.1 Rhodanobacteraceae bacterium | reverse complement strand
TCACGAATTTCTTCCGATCGACCGAGCAACGACTGGAGATCAGAAGTCGGTGACCGGCCAGAAGAGGTCGATTGGGGACCTCTTTATGTTACCCGGAAGCAGTCACTCGCTAGGCTAACAACGGGTCAGACGCGCAAAAAACGCTGCTCTGGGTTGTAAACTCCAATTCGTTGTGTACCGTTGAAGCGTTCGATGTATGGTTCCTGTTCGGGATGGTCGCGCCAGGTGATGTCATTGCGAATCTCTCGCTTTGACCGCCCAGTTCAAATGCGGTGGCTGAGCTTTCATCGACGGGCACGCCACTGTGCAATATCGCATCCAGTAGCGTCAGTGGAACGCGAGTAAATCAGGCACATGGCCACACTCAATTTTTCGCGGCGATGATCTGGTCGAGGTAGTCCGGCTTGCCGCTAATGCGCACCAGATGTGGATACTGCAGACCACCGTGGTAATCCATCAGCACGGTTTTGTATTGATCTTGATATTTCAAAAGAAGCTTGATCGGCGACTTGTCGGTCTCGGCTGCCTTGATCGCGTCCTTGAGCACGTCGGGTTTGTAAGCTTGGCCGTTGACCGCCAACACCGTTTCGCCGGAGCCAATACCCGCGTCGAACGCTGGGCCATTCCAGCGCACATCGTGGATACTGCCATCCTTGCCGATATCCAGACCGATCGATAACATAAAGCTGATCGGTGGATAGAAATTCTCGCTGTTCTGCTTCTCGAATGGGCTTTCCTCATCAGTGTAAATGATTTTCCACCCCGAGGCAGCGATGCCGTCGAGTGGCGGCTTGTGGGCATCGAGACGCGTACGCAGAAAATCAGTCCAATCGTACTTCGCGACGCCGTTCAGCGCGGCAACCAGATCGTCGAACGTGTATGTCTTGGTAACGAAGCTACCGTTATCGACGCCGAAGAATGCCTTGGCAAAGGTGTCCAGGGATTTCCTGTCGTGCGTGAGCGACCGGATCTTCGCATCCACCGCCAACCAGATCAGCTGTCCGGCGCTGTAATACTCCGCGTCCATCTGCCAACTGCCGTAGGGCTGTGTGTTCTTCACGATTATTGGGTCGTTGGTGGTGTCCTGGATATCGCGCCACTCGAAGCCGGGTCGATCGCGATCGTAAGTGGCCGCGACTAGCGCCAGTGCGTCGCGGAACTGCTCCGGCGACCACATCCCCGAACGCGCGGTCAGAACGTACCCCCAATACTGCGTCTGGCCCTCGTACACCCACAGCAGGGAATCGCCCATCGGCACGTTGAAGTTGGGCGTCCACTGATCGGCAGGGCGGCGAAACTTACCGTTCCACGAGTGGGTAAATTCGTGTGGCAAAAGGTCGCGCCCGGCTGCATTCCCATTCCAGTCGGTGAAGTAGTCGGCTTCGGCGCCATCTTCACTTGACTGGTGGTGCTCGAGACCGTGGCGGCTCACCACGTTTGAAAGTGACAAGAGGAAGTCGTAGTGATCGTAGTGATGCGAGCCAAACAGTTTGTATTCTTGAGTCACTAGCGCACGGTAGACCTTGATCTGATCCGGCGTCATTTCGAGGTATCGCGGCGCGTCGGCAAAGATGTCCAAGTGTACCGCTGGCTTTGCATCCGGACTGAGGTCTATGCGCTTGAAATATCGCCCTGCATACAGCGGAGAATCGCATAATGTGTTGAAGGTCGTCGGCTTGAAGGTGATCGTATCTCCTTTGTGGAGCGCGGTCTCAAGCGCGGTGCCGAAGTGCCAGCCATGCGGTATAACCACGCTGGGCACGAAAGTTATGTCCCGGGTGTAGTACCCAGCCGGATAGAGCGCGACTTTTATCCAAGCCAGATCCAGTATCAGATTACTGCTCCGGATTGGGCCTTCGCTGTGCGTACGTGTCGAGAGGAACTGGAATTTTACATCGATTTCCTTGACACCCTCGGGCACATCCATGCGAAAAGCGTAAACGTCATACTTGTAACGCTTCCAAACCAGCGGTTTGCCGTTCGCGGTCACCGTAAGGCCGGCCAATCTGTCGATTCGCCCTGCTGGTGAATGGTGCGCAGGAAACCATTTCGGATACAGCAGGGTCAACTCGCCAGGTCGTACCGGAATGATTTCGTGCACCCGAAAAATACCCTGCGTGATGTTGAGGGTATCGACGCTGAGTTTGATGGTGCCAGGATACGGAGTGTCTTGCGGCGGCGCGATGTGCGCATCGGCCGCATCGGCTCGGGCGTTACCAGCAGGGACAGCTCCCATCAGGCCCATGGCCAGCAACGCAAGCAGGTGAATGAGATGCGATCGACGAAGGGGCGAGGCAAGCATGCGATTGCTCCCGAAGGTCTTATCAAGCTTTGAAGGCTACCACCTAATGAACCGTCTCGACTTTTCTAGATGCTCAAACCCCCGGGAGGGTGGCGCCCACGGAATCAGTAGCAGCCGGGTTCGAACGAAATGTGACGAATGGCACTATTCCCTGCAGTCTGTAACAGGTGTATACAACTGTGGAAGGGGTGTTTTAGTTAACACGGTGGAGTGATCTATGAACGTCAAACCGAACCGCCTGTCGGTGGCTGTCAGGCTTGCCTTCTCAGCGGGAATTGTTGCTTCTGCATCGGTTGCCGGCGCTGCACTGGCCCAAAGTTCAAATGCGCCAGCGGCAGTGGACGCCCAAACGCCCAAGACTCTGCAAACTATCGTTGTTACAGGTTCCCACATACGTCGCGTCGACATTGAAACCGCGAATCCCGTGGTTGTCGTCACGGCTCAGGCCATCCAGCAAACAGGTCGCCTTACCTTGGGTCAAGTGGTCCAAGATCTGCCGGTGGTTACTGGCGGGGTCTCGTCACCCCACGTGGATGGGGGTAGCCCGAACAACGGCGGCGGTACTGGTCAGAGCTTGGTTGGGTTGCGTGGTTTGGGCGCAAGCCGCACCTTGGTATTGGTAGATGGTCAAAGGGTTCTTAACAAGGACCTTAGTTCTATGCCGGCGTCGGCGGTGGAGCGGATCGAGGTGCTCACTAACGGCGCATCGTCCGTGTACGGCTCGGACGCAATCGGCGGCGTGATCAACATCATCTTGAAGTCTAACTACCAGGGCGCTCAATTCCAGGCGAATTACGGCATCTCCGACTATAACGACGGTGAGCGCCAGGGTTTCACATTCACGTTCGGCCAAACCTCAGACAAGGGGAGCATTTTGGCTGGCATCGACTACAACCAATTCGATGAGGTAATGGGTGCAGCCAGGAAGTTTGGCGAGAACGTGGTATCCATCACCGGTAGCACCCACACGCCGCCCTTCTCATACATTGGGGGTTCGACATATGCGGAACGCGACTTCATCCAGTTGCCAGCCAGTCTGGCGGCGCACTACGGATGCAACACGGTTTCACTGAATGCCAGCGCTGTCGGGAATAGCCCGACCTCTCTGGGTGATTACCATTGCTATAACGATACCAAGGACGCATTCGATTACGGCACTTTCAACGTGTTGCAACTTCCACAGGAGCGAACCAACGCGTTCATCAAGGGAATCTACCATCTGACGGATAACGTCGATGCCTACATGACCGTCTACCACAACAAGACGCATGCCAGCGTACTGGGAGCGCCGACCGTCTTTGGAACACCCACCGGCGGCAGCATTTCACAATACAGTTACTACAATCCATTTGGTATTGATTTCACTCCAGCAAATGGAAATGGGTTTCGAGTCAGACTGGTTCCTGCGGGCGACCGAATCATCGCCACAGGAACAACGACCAATCAGGTCATGTTCGGTTTACGGGGGCACGCGACAGTATTCGGGGAAGATTGGACGTGGGACGTTGGTTACAACTACGGGCACATGTCGAACATCACTACTTCTTATGGTTTCCCCAATGAAGACACGCTCAACGCGGACTTGGGGCCGTCTATGCTGATAAACGGGGTCGTGCAATGCGTGGGAACCCCCGGCGACCCGACTACGGTTATAGCGGGGTGCACGCCGTTCGATCCGTTCAACATAAACTCGCCTTCTGCGAAAGCAGTGTTGTCAGGGTTGGCGCAACCGCCGCTTCAAGATACGTATCAATTGGAAAAAACCAAACACGTAGATATCAGTGGCGGCATCTTCGACCTACCGGCAGGAACGATCCAGTTGGCTGCGGGCTTGGCTTGGCGGGACGAGTACATCGATACGGTTGTCGACCCGGTCCTAATCATGAACCCTGATACGGGTACCTGCATACTTGGCAGCGCTTGTGCTGCGTCGCTGCAAGGCGGGTATACGGTCAAGGAGGCCTACGCTGAACTATTCGTGCCAATCCTTAGTCACCTGCCACTTGCTTACAGCCTCAATCTAGACTTGGGCGACAGGTACTCCGATTACAGTACGTTCGGGAGTACCAACAACTGGAAGATTGGCGTTGAGTACCGTCCCATCGAGGACTTGTTGCTGCGTGGCACAGTCTCACAGGTGTTTCGCGCACCTACCATAGGCAATGTATTTGAGTCGCCGACTACCAGTGCGCCATTGTTGTCGTCTGATCCATGCGACGGAATTACCGCAGCCAACCCGGCCTGCGTTGGAGTGCCATTGGACGGTACGTTCGTCAACGTTGATGTCAAGAATCACCAGCAGATCGGCGCCTATACTTCCGGCTCCCAGTTCGCAAACTTTCCGCTCGGCCCAGAAACCGGCAAGTCATTCGACTTTGGCGCTGTGTACTCACCGCACTTTCTGCCAGGCTTCTCCGCAAGTGTTGACATTTGGCGCATTTATCTGAACAACGTCATTACAGGTATCGGCGCACAAGAAGTGCTAAACCTGTGCTACGTGGGTGATCTGATCTATTGCCCGTTGATCACACGGTTCGTGGGTGGCACGCAACCGGGCCAGATCATCCGCATCCTGCAGCCGACCGTAAATCTTGGCCGGATCGACGTCAAGGGTACAGATTTCTCCGCGCAATACAAACTGCCGGACTTCTCGTTTGGCCAGTTTACCCTTGCACTCAACGCGACCTACATGAGCAAGTTCGACATTCAGACCGCGCCTGGTACTGCATATAACCAGGTCCTGCACGCCGCCGGCATGATGGGTTCATACGGCTCGCCGCTGCAGTCGTCGTGTCCCTTCCCGGAGGGGTACCTCTGCTTCTTCCCGCGAGTGCGTGCTCAAGCATCAATAGGCTGGCAACTCGGTCCATGGGAAGCAGATTGGCGCCTTCGCTACAGCAGCCCGTTCAAACTCGGTTCGCCGGACCCTTCTCAAGGTGACAGTGCGATCCCAGGTTTCGCGCCGGATAACCCGTATGTCTTTCACTTCGGATCGAGTACGTACAGCGATGTCACGGTGGGCTACAACATTGCTCCACTCAACACGCGGTTAGATGTTGGCGTGGACAACGTTTTCGACAAGCAACCGCCGTTCTTGTATGGAAACAACGCCCAGAACGACAACACCGATGGGGCCGACTTCGACGTTATGGGCCGTTACTACTGGGGTCGTGTTACCGTCAAATTTTGACCAGACCAAGCACGGCGTGAGCCATGCGCCGGAAGCCCGCACGGAACTCTCCCCGCGGGGGCTTTTCTTGCTTGAGTATTTTTGTGAAATCGTGTGTGCAATTGTCGCAGGTTGATCACTCGAAGGATCAAGCGAGGCGGAAGCTCCCCCGTGGGCGGTGTACTCGTCATCGAATGACGTGCCACTTCCGACCACGCCGAGGGCGGAGGACCGCTTCCGCCTAGAAAGGGTCGAACAGCGAACATGGACCAACATCAGGCGATTGGTCGAGCAACGGCAATCAAAGGTCGCTGACCTGCCGATCCTGTTTAAAAACTCACGCGTCGCGTTTCGTGCTCAAGAAAACACCAATTTCCTGCAAACGCTTGACCACGAGAGTTGGGTTGGACGCCGTTGGCAAGGAAAATTGCTGCGCAACCGTCTTCTCGTGGCCGATGTTTTCCTGGTCAAATTTCGAGTCGAGGTTTTCACCAGAATCGGCCAACTCCGTACAATCGCTCTTCCAACCGGATCGCCGCAAAGCGGTCGGTCACGAACGACAGCACCGAGGCGTACTGCGACCATTGGCCAACGACTAGCAACCATCGGTCGCTGCTCGGCCGATTGGCGGGCTCGTGGCAGACAGTCGCACAAGCGTATGCGGCCGATGCGAGTTGATCCGTATCCCGCCCGAGGCGTAGCATTGCCGACGCAACAACGGGCGGATGACGATGCGCCGCGGATTGTCGATTGCGTTCATTGCCGTACTGCTCAGCGCGCCTGCTATGGCTGCCAGCAGCGGCTTGTCACCCGCACAGGCCGCGCAGCACATCGGTAAGCACGCAACCGTATGCGGCAGGGTGGCGAGCACTCGCTACGCATCGAGTGCAGAAGGTCAACCGACCTTCATCAATCTCGGCAAAGCGTACCCGGATGAAGTCTTCACCATCGTGATCTGGGGCGATGATCGCGCGCGCTTCAGCGTGCCGCCGGAAACGTGGCATGGCCGCCTGTGCGTCACGGGCAAGATCACGTCATATCAAGGCGAACCACAAATAGAGGTTAGCGATCCAGCGCAGATTGGGGTTTGAGCCGCAGTGGAAAGCAATACTGCGTTGAGCATGAAGTACGCAAACGGCCAGCTCCAGACATGCGCGGGTTCAATGTGGTCGCTCCAAAGCGAACCTTCAACACCCCCCGCAGCCGATCATTCCGCACGCTGCAAGGGCACTGACGCCGGCATCGATTCACAGCGTCCTTTCGCGCTGGTGATCGTGGCCGGCATGCTATCGCGAATCGTTGTCGACATCTTCCTGATGTCTTCGCTGTACAAGCTGGTCACACGCAAGGGGGCGACCGTTTGCAGCTGTGATCGGGAATGCAGACTGTGCCCCCGGCGCCGTCGTCGCTCAGGCTTGCATGGACCAGCAGAGCGTGTGCAGGATGTGCGATCCGGTCTGTTGCGTCCACGCGCAACGGGTGGTACCTGAATGGCCGCGTGTCAAGATCATGTTGGCCGATTCCTGCGCGTTGTATAGCTCGACCCGTTGCGCGCCGGTCATGGCCTCGATGTTGCCTTTGTGCTTCAGCAACGCGGTCATCGCGACGATATCGCGCTCGACCCGTGCGCGATCCTGCGTGGAAAGGAACGCGAATTCGCCACCGACACTCAAGGCCGCGCTTACCTGCGCGGCCTGCTCCTGGAAGCTCTGCGGCGTACTGATGTTGAATGGCTGGTTACTGTCGATCCCGCCTGCCATAGCGGTGCCGGTCGCCAGCAACAACGCCGCCAAAACACCCATGGAACAATGCAAACGCATGGTGCACCTTCTGCGTCATTGACGCTTCGACCTGTGGTGTGCAAAGTTTCGGCCGACCTATGTTATCGCGCCGTCAAAGATTCCATCGCGGCAACACCCAGCGAGCTGCCGCAAAATTGGTGCGGCTGACCGAACGGGTTGCTTGGCCAACCGGCAACAGACTGCTTCGTCGCACAGCGACCTTCGACCAACATCTGCCGCTAGGTTGCATAGCGACTGGCAACCAAAGGGCGCTGTTCGAGCACTTTGAGATAGTCGCCACCCGTGGCAGGTTGCCCCAAAGTAGCCACCCGCTGAACTCACGCCGCGCAGCTAAGTTCAGAGAGCACGCCATTTAGTGGCTCAAACAAAAAATGGTCCACTAAACTCGCGGAGCGGCTCACTTCAGCCTTGGCGCGCGTGCCAGCCGTAAGCGATCACGCCACTCCAGTACGGTGCCTTGGAGGGACCGACCTGCATCGTTATCGTCACGTCACGCTTGTACTTCGACTTCGTGTTGAAATCGCGGCCGTCGATCGTGGCGAAGGTCATTTCCGGGTTGCCCTTCGACGCCGGCAGGTGCAACTGCCAGATCGACAGGCTGGCCGCCTTGTTCTGATACACCAACGCATAGTCGTAGGTTCCGTCGTCGCCAACCGTGCGCAAAAAGGGCGTACCACTGGCGTGCTGGCCCGTGATCAGCAGACTTCTACTGATCTTAGCTGACAATTTCCCGAACGCCGGGTAGTGATCGGTTTGGTGGCCGACGATGAAGATGTCGCCATTCGCGGTATTGCGCAAGCAATCATCCGCTCCGTACGTGACCGATTCGGCGTAGGGCCTGAAGACGGTGTGTCCGGGCGCGGATTGTTTGCGGACATACGCCTCGAACCTGCCACGCCATGTGCCGAGGAAGGTCTTGTACTTGGCACCGCACGCAACGCGCACGCACGATGCTGACTCTCCTCCGCCGGCTGCGGAACAATTCTGCAGAATGTTCGTATCGCCGTGGGCATGTGTGGACGGCGCCGCGGCCCATACATGCACCGCTGTACCTGACGCGAGCAATACGATTAACGCATATCCCAACCCTTTCTTCTGCATGATTTGCTCCGGTGTCATGATGAATGCGGCTGCGAGACAGCGCGCACTCGAGAGCATTTCACCTCGTCACGGCGTCCCGCGCATGTTGCCAACATCAGGCATCGGGGATGGCAAGTGTCATGCACGTCGGCTAACACTGACACTGTGCTGATGCCAACGTTATGCTTCGCTCGTTATTGAGGGCTGTGTCCTACACATCCAGCGTTCGTTGGTGATCAGTCTTCCTGCAAGCGGGCGGTCGCGATCGACAGGTAAGGGTCGAAGAGCGCCCGTCCGTCGATCAACGGTCGCAGAGCGGCCA
>JBOHYR010000152.1:0-6617 GCA_050737995.1 Rhodanobacteraceae bacterium | reverse complement strand
GATCAACCGTCGCAACAAACGACCTGCGCCGCGTTGCTTATCGGGTTGCCAGGCATTACCTCGGCACGTCAGCAGCGTGGCTGGATGCGCACGCCCGCTTGACAGATACGAGCCATATCAACGCTTATGCCGGTTACGTCAATACCACCTGGCACGTTACAAGTCGCTTCGAATTGGAAGCTTGCCTGAGCTTTAGACACGATAGCCAGCATTACAGCCAATCTGGTTACGGGCTGCTGATAACAGGTCTTCCACCACCGCCAGAAGTCCTAATCGACAATCATTCCGCCGACAGCACCACCACCTTTTCGTTTTCGCCCAAGTTTCATATCAACGACAAGACCATGCTGTACGCACGGGTGGCATCTGGCTTTCTGCCCGGCGGTCCCAACGTGGTCCCGGCCATCGTCGCTCCCAACGTACCTAAGACCTTCACTCCAACCCAGCTGACCGATTACGAGTTGGGTCTGAAGTCGACATCATTGGACCAACGTTTGATGGTCGACCTGTCCGCGTATTACATTGACTGGACCAAAATTCCGTTGACCACGTACCAATATAACTTCACCTTTTTGTCCAATGCCGGAGCGGCCCAGAGTAAGGGGTTGGAGGCGACGATCCGCTTTATCCCGGCGCGTGGTCTGACGTTGTCTGCCAACGCTTCCTACAGTGACCCCACACTGACCAAAAACGCCCCGCCGCCGTCCAACGGCAAGGTAGGTGATCGGCTGCCTTACGCTCCGAAATTCACGCTCGGCCTGAATGGCGATTACGACTTCGCACTGGGCGGAGGCTGGCATGGCTTTGTCGGTGCCGGTTACACGTACATCAGCGAGCGTTCAAGCGATTTCACAACCACCCCTGGCGTACCGAGCCCAACGATTCCTGGTTATAACACCATCAATTTGCGGGCGGGGGTAAACGACGACCAGTGGAGCATTGATGCCTATGTCAAAAACGTGACCAACCAGCGTGGCATTGTCTTGCTCGGCGGAGCGGCGCTTAATCCGATCACCGACAACACGGAAAGTGATATCACGCTTATCACGCCGCGCCTGTTCGGGATTTCGGTCAGCAGAAATTTCTGAGAGCGCGCGTCGTATTGCACCAACTGCCGCGTCGTCCCGCAGGTATCGGCAGACACCGCAAGCGTCGAGTCGTAGTCGCCGCATCCCCATCAAGAGTGGACCATGGTACTTGCGATTCAGACCGAAAGCTGGACCTACAAGGACCACTTCACATCGCCCACTACGTGTTCGCCGATGCGCATCTTGACGACCCGCGAAGAGGATGCCATCGGGCGGCGTGAGCCCAATGCCGTTTACTACCACGATGTAGCGCCGGGGAAGCTGACCGACCAGATCGAAGTCGTACGCGACAGGATCGAGGTGGCCATCGACCAGGAGAATTTGTGCGGGCTGCATCTAGCCAGCGATGCGCGCAACGCGCTGGATTGCGCGATGTGGGTTCTCGAAACCGAACGTACAGGCATTCACGTGTGGAAAGTGGCGAATATATGTCAGCCGATTTACTTGCACACCACTCTCACGATTGGCGCCGATGCGCCTGAACAAATGGCTGCCACTGCGCATGCCAACACCCACACGCGTGCCTGCAAGCTCAAACTGACTGACAGCGATGCCAAAGCCTACCTGCTCGCTGTGCGTACAGCGCTCCCGGACGTCTGGATTGGCGGTGACGCCAACCAGGGCTTCACACGGCGCGAGCTTGAAAATTTCAACCCGTCGCTGGTGGATTCCCCGATCGGACTGATCGAGCGGCCGTTGCCGCGCGGTGAAGACGGTGCACTGGCCGGCTTACGGTCACCGATCCCGCTCGTAGCAGACGAGAGTGCACAGAGTCTTAGCGATATCGAGCAACTCGCGACGCATCACGACCTGATCAATACAAAGCTGGACAGATGCGGCGGCCTCACCGAGGGGCTGCTGACGGCGCTGGAAGCGCGCCAGCGTGGTCTCAGGATCATGGTCGGTTGCATGAATGGCACGCCGCTGGCCATGGAGCCGGGCTTCGTGCTCGGCCAACTGTGTGACTTTGTGGATTTGGACGTGCCGATCTTTCTGGCGCGCGACCATCGGCCCTCCGCAGGTTGTGGCGATGGAAATATCTGGTGTACCAAAGGTGCATGGGGCGCCGCTACATAACCCGTGGCTACGAGGCATTTGTGCTCGTAGGAGACAACATGTTCACTCGACTGATGGTGGCAGCGGCTGCATTACTCTTGACCGTAGGCGCTTCCCGCGCGGGTCCGGCATCACTACAGAAGCCGTCATCGAGCATTAGCTTGGCGGCGACAACGGCTGCGTACGGTACTACCGCACCACCGAGCATGACCGCGCAGGACGTACGTACTTTTTTCGATAGCCTCGTGCCTTACGCCATCCATCGCGCCGATATTGCGGGCGGCGTTATCGTGGTCGTCAAGGATGGACATGTCCTGTTCTCGAAAGGGTACGGCTATGCGAATCTCGCCAAGCGCCAACCCGTGATCGCGGATCAAACACTATTCCGCGTCGGCTCGATCTCCAAGACGTTCACATGGACTGCGGTGATGCAGCTCGTCGGCGAGGGCAAGATCGACCTCAATGCCGATGTGAACAAGTATCTGGATTTCGAGATTCCGGAGAAATTCGGTAAGCCGATCACGATGCGCGACCTGATGACGATGACGCCCGGTTTCGAGGACACCGGACGGGATCAGTTTGTCTCGATGCCGCAACAGCTTTTCCCACTGGGCGACTATTTGAAGAGGAATCTCCCCGCGCGTATCTTCCCACCCGGCAAGATTGTTGCGTATTCGAATTATGGTGCCGCCCTGGCTGGCTACATCGTGCAGCGGGTGTCAGGCGAACCCGTCGATCAGTACATCGCCGACCATGTCTTAACGCCACTCGGCATGATCCATTCGACGTTCAAGCAGCCGCTGCCAGCTGCGCTTGCGCCCTACATGTCGGTCGGCTATCACTCCGCGTCGGACAAGCAGACCGTCCCGTTCGAGTTCATCGAGATAGCTCCGGCGGGCTCGCTGACCGCTAGCGGCACTGACATGGCGCGGTTCATGATCGCGCAACTGGACAATGGTAAGTACAACGGTGCCACGATCCTGTCGCCGGCGATGATCAAACTGATGCATTCGTCGCACTCCAGGATGGCACCAGGTCTCAATGGGTACGATCTGGGCTTCTGGCAGGAGAACCGCAACGGCCTGCACATTATTGGGCACGGGGGCGACACCGTCGCATTCCACAGTGATATGCGTCTGCTGCTGGACAAGCACGTTGGCTTGTTCATGTCGTTCAACAGTGCGGGTAACGATGACGGCGGCGGTATGACACAGATGTTCAGGGTCCGCAATGCGCTGTTTCGTGCGTTTCTCGATCGCTATTACCCCTACGCCTCCCCCCAAGAGAAAACGGTGGCCGACCCTGATCGCGATGCGGCGCGCGTGGCCGGTTGGTACCTGGGCAGCATTCGCATGCAGAGCTCGTTGCGGCTGCTTTATGCACTTGCACAGACCGATGTGACCGCGAACCCCGACGGCACTATCCGGATCGACGCGCTCGCGGATTTGAGCGGTACGCCTAAGACGTGGCGCGAAGTCGGGCCGATGACTTGGCGCGAAGTCGGTGGCCCTGCCCATACGAAATTCGTGACCGGCAAGGACGGACGTATCCGTTACTGGATTTCCGACGACTTCCTTCCCGTTGAGGTATTCCAGCCGGTCCATGGGCTGAAGAGCCTCACGATGCTGATGCAGTTCGGGACCACGTTCATTGCAGTATTGCTGCTCACCCTCGCAATCTGGATTGGCGGGGCAATCGTGCGTCGGCGCATGCGGATCCGGTTGATATTGACGCGCAGCCAGTTCTGGTGGCGGCTGGGCTCGCGCGTGGGCGTAATCCTGTTACTGACTCTGCTCATCGGCTGGGTCTGGATATTCGGAAACGTTTTTGCCAGCAGCAACAGTAGTATCAATGGCGTGCTGATGATGTTGTACGTGCTTGGCGCGCTTGCGACGTTAGGGGCGCTCGCGATGCTGGTCGAGGGTGTGTTACGCGTCGTTCGCGGACCTGGCGGCTGGCTGGTGCGCATCGGCGAAGCGGCACTGATTCTCTGTGCGCTGTACGCGCTTTGGGGAATCTTCGTGTATGGCCTGATCAACTTCAGCTTTACCTACTGACATGACGCGCCGTAATGTCATCTTTTCGTTCCTGGTAATGATGATGGGCGGTGCGTTGTTTCTGATGTCTGACGCAATAGCAGTGTCGAATCCGATTGGCCACACTTTGGCGCGGAATCCAGCACCGGCTACGTTGGCAATACCAGCGCTCGCGGACTCTGCCATGGCCGTCACTACAGCCCCGGTCTCGATGCCAGTGCAAGGGACGACAGCCGCACCGCCAATGACCGCGCAAAACGTACGGACTTTTTTCGATAGCCTTGTGCCTTACGCCATCCATCGCGCGGGCATCGCCGGCGGCGTAATCGTGGTCGTCAAGGACGGTCAGATCCTGTTCGCAAAAGGTTACGGCTACGCTGATGTCGCCAAGCGCAAACCCGTGATCGCGGACCAGACACTGTTCCGGCTCGGCGCGGTTTCCAAGACGTTGACCTGGACCGCAGTGATGCAACTGGTCCAGGCTGGAAAGATCAAACTCGATGCCAACGTGAATGATTATCTAGACTTTAAGATCCCGCCTAAATTCGGTAAGCCGATCACTATGCGAGATCTCATGGTGCAAACATCGGGTTTTGAGGTGACCTTTGCCAATGAGTTTGTCCCGACAATAAAACAGATCCTTCCGCTGGGCGACTACCTGAGAAAGCACATTCCCGCTCGCATTTTCCCACCCGGTAAGATCCTCGCTTATTCGAATTACAATGCGACACTGGCGGGCTACATCGTGCAGCGAGTGTCCGGAGAGCCCTTCGACAAGTACATCCAAGATCATATTCTCAAGCCGCTTGGCATGACTTATTCCACGTTTGAGCAACCGCTGCCAGCTGCATTGATTCCCGACATGTCGGTCGGCTACCAAGCCGCTTCGAACAAAAGGACCATCCCGTTCGAAATCGCCGAGATCGGGCCGGCTGGATCAATGACTTCAACCGGCACTGATATGGCGCGCTTCATGATCGCGCAACTGGACAACGGGCAGTACAACGGCGCTTCGATCCTGTCGCCCGCGATGATCAAGCTGATGCATACGCCGCATTCGCGGATGGCACCCGGGATGAATGGCTACGATCTGGGCTTCTATCAGGAAAACCGTAACGGCCTGCGCATCATCGGACATACTGGTGACACCATCGCGTTCCACAGTGACATGCACCTATTGCTGGATAAGCACGTAGGTCTGTTCCTGTCGTTCAACAGTGAGGGAATACAGCTTGCGGTCAAGAAGGTCCGAACTGCGCTGTTCCGCGCCTTTCTCAATCGCTATTACCCGTATACGCCACCGCAGGAAGAAACGATAGCCAATCCCAAACATGATGCGGCACGTGTGGCGGGCTGGTACATGGGCAGCCGCCGCATACAGAGTTCGATGTGCCTATTGTTTGCGCTTACACAGACACGTGTGTCCGCGAATCCCGACGGCACCATCCAGATCGGAGCTCTCACGAATCTAAGTGGCTCACCATTGACTTGGCGCGAGGTCGGTCCTTTGACGTACCGCGAAGTCGGAGGCCAAGCGCACACCAAATTCATGACCGGAAAGGATGGCCGCATCCTCTACTGGATTTCGGACGCCCCACCCCCACAGATGGTATTTCAGCCCATCCTTGGTCTGAAGAGTTTTGGCATGCTGAAATTGCTGGGTTCATTGTTCCTCACAGTGCTCGGGCTCACCCTAGCGATCTGGCTTGGTGTTGCGGTCGTGCACCGTCGCATGCGTGCCAAACTGGTACTGACGTCAAGCCAGCTCTGGTGGCGGTTTGCTTCTCGTGTGGGCGCTATTTTGATGTTGTCACTACTGGCCGGCTGGGCCTGGATGTCCTCCTACGTCTTTTACACATCCAACGATGGGCTTAATGGCTTTCTGATGGCGCTGTATGTGCTGGGCGTCCTGGCGACGCTCGGCGCGCTCGCGATGCTGGTCGAGGCGGTGCTGCGTATCGTCCGCGGGCCCGGCGGCTGGCTGGTGCGCCTCGGTGAAGTGGTTCTGGGCCTCTGCGCTCTGTATGCGCTATGGGGAATCGTCATCTATGGTTTGATCAATTTCAGTTTTACTTACTGAATGGATGCGCGACTGGCCGTTTGGCCGACACGAGGAAAAGACATGTTCACTCGATTCACGACGGCAAGCCTCGTGTTGCTTCTGCTGACGGGAGCTGCCGCGGCGGCGAACCCGGCCCCGAGCACCCATCCCGCCGCTTCTGCTTCGCAGGTGCCGCCGGCACCTGCGTCCGCCAGCTCGACGCAGACGCCCCCATCGGCCAACGTTGCGTCAGGCACGATGGCGCCAAATGGGGCGCCCGCGTTGACATCCCAGGACCTACGTTCGTTTTTCGATGCGCTCGTTCCCTACATGCTGAAACGCAACGACATCGCCGGCGGCGTAATTGCGGTGGTGAAGGACGGGCATCTTATTTTC
>JBOHYR010000151.1:0-1862 GCA_050737995.1 Rhodanobacteraceae bacterium | reverse complement strand
GTAGGCCTCGGCGGTTCAGACAACCTCACCTTTGCCGAAGTCCATGTCGCCCGCAAGCTATGTCGTTGATCCAGCAGCACAACGTCGCTCAAAAACGTGGGGATACCTCAGGGGCGGAACCCGGAATCCAGCTTTCGGTTGATCTGTGATGGATTCCGGGTTGCAGCGCCATGAAGCCGGCGCGGCCCCCGGAATGACAACATCTGGGGGGCCATATTGGCGCTCGTGCTGGTTGGGCATCAGGGATAATCAGCAACCACAACAAGCTGGCGTGGAAAGCGACAGACGGCAGATATCACGCACACAGCGTCGTTGCGATCCGATACGCGCCGGGTGCGATGCATGGCGGGGGCGGTTCGCGAACGACCTTGGTGCGGCAAGGAGAGGTTGGCAATGGCGATCAAATCGGGTTCATGGTGGCGACGGCCACGCACCCTCATGCTGGGCGGGCGCGAGTTCGTGCCGCACGGACTGCAGGAGCACCTATGGGAGGATTTCTACCACCGTGCGCTGACGATAAGCTGGCCGCGATTCTTCTGGATCGCCATCGGCATATTCCTGCTGTTCAACGTGCTGTTCGCGCTGATCTACCAGATCATGCCGGGCGGCATCGCCGACGAAAACCCGCGCGGTATCGCGGGCGCCTTTTTCTTCAGCGTCGAAACGCTGTCCACCGTCGGTTACGGCGACATGCATCCGCAGGCGCTCTACACGCACCTGGTCGCGACGGCGGAAATCATCCTCGGCATCGGCAACATCGCGATCCTCACCGGACTGATCTTCGCGCGGCTTTCGCGTTCGCGCGCCAAGATCCTGTTCGGAAGGTACGCGGTGGTCCGGCCGATCCAGGGCAAACCCACCTTGATGATGCGTGCCGCCAACATGCGCCTGAACCTGATCTCGCAGGCTTCCGCGCACTTGCACCTGTTGCGCCAGCACACCACGCCGGAAGGCTACCGGTTGCGGCGGATCGAGGACCTGACGCTGGTGCGCGACCGCCACCCGATATTCCGGCTGAGCTGGAGCCTGATGCACGTGATCGACGAACAAAGCCCGCTGCACGGCGCTACGCCGGAAAGCCTGCGCGAGAGCGAAGCGACCATCCTGCTCACGATCGAAGGCGTGGACGAAACCACTTCGCAGTCGTTGGTGGCCATGTATCAATGGGGCATCGACGAGGTGCGCTGGAACCATGGACACGCCGACCTGGTGCGGCGCGGCGAGAACGGCGTGTACGTGATCGATTACACCGTCTTCCACGACGTGTTCCCGCTCGGGGACGACGACACGCGGTCGGACTGATCCGGCAATACTTGCCAAAGGGCATGGACATGGATGCCGTGTCACAACACGACTGCAGCTTGATGCTGATGCGTTGAATCAACGACCGAGGAAATGACTGGGGTTCAGGACTCCCGAGGAGTGCTTCAATGAAAGCTGATCAACTGTGCACTTCAAACTTGATGCTAAGCGGGAACTCGCGACCATCGATGGCGCCATTGCGGAGCTGATCAAGAACCACAGCACGGCGGATGGCGCGGGGAGCGTATGCGCGTGCCCGGCATGGGTGACAATTGCGCGATGATTTCGCAATTGCGCGATGATTTCGAGGGTGGATGATTCCGCTGCTTCGGCGCTGCTCGCCCCCGATCGATCTGCTCTGCCTCCGGTCATTCGTTGCACGTCAGCGGGGAGATGGCTGCCGATGTGTGGTGCGGGTCCGTGCCGGCGTGCCTGTCAGCTCCCCTGAAACTCGGTCCATTGATAACTGGAGGTCTCCGGGCACACTACGCCCAGGAGGCCACCGATGCGCAAGAGCCGATTCACCGAGACGCAGATTGTCCAGACTTTGAAGGCCGTTG
>JBOHYR010000150.1:0-45347 GCA_050737995.1 Rhodanobacteraceae bacterium | reverse complement strand
TTGAAACATCCCGCTTGGTGGCCGCCCTCGAACATGCTGAAACGATTCTTGCGCAATCTCGCTCAAGGTTGTCCCGTCGAACTCCAGTGCGCCATCACACCATGAAAACGTGGGGATACCTCAGGTTCCGCCCGCAAACAGCGCGGGCGGCCCGGAATGACAACGGAAGGTAGCTGAAGGCCAGGGATGATCACGTTGTGATTCAGGCGTGGCCTGCCTATATTGTCCCGATCCCGTTGACTGCGCCCTTCCACTGAATCCATGACCGAACATCACGACAGTATGCGTCTTTACACCGGCCCGCTCAGCATGTTCGGCGCCAAGGCCTGGATCGCGGCGCTGGAACAGGGATTGGACTGCGAGGTGGTCATGGTCCAGTTCAACGAGCGCACCGGCTACGTGCCCAAGCATCCCGATGTGCTGCGGCTGAATCCCAAGGCGCAGGTACCGGTGTTGGTCGACGGCGATCTGGTGCTGTTCGATTCGACGCAGATTTTCGAATACTTCGAGGACCTGCAGCCGAAACCGCCGTTGTGGCCGACCGATGCGCGCGCAAGAGCCAGAGCGCGCAATCTGGAATTGCAGTCCGACGAGGTGTTCTTTCCGCATGTGGTCAAGTTGATGGGGTTGCAGGATGCGCTGGAGGGTTCGGCGGCGAAGGCGGCCTGTGAGGCCATCGATCGCTACCGTTCCGCCATGGAACGGCAACTGGGTGAACAACCGTTTCTGTGCGGCGATTTCGGCTACGTCGACATCGCCTTCTACATGGCGCAATTGTTCGCCGAACGCATGGGCGCACCCTTGACCGCGTCGACGCCGCGGCTGCTGCGCTGGCGGGACCGCATGACCTCGCGCGCCTCAGTGCGCACGGCGCTGGCACCGCTGGTCGCCTATCTGCGCGCCAATGCAAGGCCGGTCCCCGACTTCCTGCGAAACATCGCCGTGTCCGCTTGATCTTGTGGACGCAATGCTCGAAGCACGGCCAGGTGCTCTTGGCGCAAGGGCCAAGAATGGATCTCGATGAAAAGATGCGCTGCGAGTCGTTGGCGCCTGGCCATCTGACACCTCCCTGGGGATTGCCCCAGTTCAAAGGTGTCCGTCAAACCCGGGCTTTCTCAACCTGATCCTGTTTCCTTGCATTCCTGCATCCAGAACGGCCCCCCAGCGCACAGGTTTCAGTGCGCCGTGAATTGTTCACCGCGGCGAATACCCAGCCGGTCGAAGGCATGCGGGTGAACTAGCCGTTTGGATTGATTGTCACCCCGGCGCCCTTCATGTTGCCGTTGAAGGCGGGCAGCACGCTCGATTCGAGGTTCTCAAACGCTGCCTGGGCCTGCGCAAGCTGGCCCTGCAGTTTCGCGAAAACCTGACGTTGAACGACCGTGGGTTCGTAATCGGATCCGCCCGCGGCATTTTGCGCGCCCTGGCCTACCTGGCCACCCAACCACCTCAGACTCCAGTAGACCTTGAAGCGCGTGGAATACTGCTTGTCGTCGCTGAGCCTGGCCTCTGGGCTAACCAACTGGTTTTCGACTTCAAGTATCTGGGCGTTGAGCTGCTTGAGCGCGGTGGCTGTGGGACCCGAAGAGTGCGTCTTGAACTGGTCCTGGATCTGCTTGCGCCACTTCTCCATGGCGTTGACCATGTCCGAGGTCTGGGTAATCGCGGCAGCAATCTTCACCTGCAAGGCTGTCGAATCGCTCAGGACGGCGTCGGTCGCGGTGATCCGCGGATCCTTCACGACCCTCAACGGCTGGGTGTAAGAGTGTCCAGCGACGGTGAGCCGAACCTGGTAATCACCAGGCGCCGCGATGGGCGTACCGGTGTGCGGGTCGATGCCCCAGTGGATGATGGTGCGGTAGGTCTTGCCCTGATAACGCGGCTCGTCCCAGATGTAGGGGTTCTCGCTCGGCGTAGTCCGCAGCTTGACGTCGGTGGGCATGTCATAGAAAAGATCCCAGTAGGCGCCGTTCAATCCCTTGTGCGCATCCAGGTTCTCGGTGCGGATCACCTTTCCCTGGCTATCCAGGATTTGCAACCGCACGGGCTTTTGGGGCGCGTTGGCGAGATAAAACTGAAATTGCGGTCGTGCCGGCTCGGCGGCAGTGGGATAGGCGCTGCGGGCCTTGCGGAATATCGGACCCGGTTCAAAAAGCCGGGTGGAACCGTTGCCTGGCTGTTCCGGGCTACCGGTCTGCTCGAACGTAGTGATGTCGGGAAGGATGTAGTCCCCACGCCCGTACGTGGATACGTCCACATCGTGCATTTGCGACTGGATGTTGATCCAGGTCACTGGCGATGGAGGCAGGCCCTTGTTGAAGTGAACCCAGTGCCTGCCATTGTCGAGCGTGTAGTAGAAGGCATGGCCTGTACCGGCGAACAGCATACCCTCGCGATTGGGGTTCTCGGCAATGGAGAGCACGTAGTCCAGTGGGTTGCTGGAGGGAATGTCGCCATCGATGTTCTTCCAGGTTTTGCCGTAGTTCGTGGTCATGAGAATGTACGGCTTGACGTTGTTCTTTCCAGCCCAACGGAAATCCACGGCGATATACACCGTGCCCGGATGGAAGTGGGAAGGCGCGATCTGGTTGATCTCGCCCCACGGCGGCAAGTGCAGATTCGCGGTGACGTCTATCCACTGCGGCGCTTGTGGCGACTCCGCGTTTTGGGTGTACCACAGCTTGCCATCGTTGGTGCCTGTCCACAGCAAGCCCTTCACGATGGGCGAGAACGCCATCGACCAGACCACCTCGCCGTCGTATTGGCCAAGGTTGTCTTCCATGATGCCGCCGCTGGGCACGATGCGCGAAGGATCACGGGTCGAAAGATCAGGGCTGAATTCGATCCACGTGTGGCCGGCATCACTGGTGCGAAGCACCATCTGACAACCGAAATAAACATTATGGGGATCAAAAGGGTCTATAGCCAATGGCGCAGTCCAGTGGCAGCGATACTTCATCTCTCCGGGTGGTGAGTCCATTGCAATCCGGGATGGTGAAACCGAGTGCGGCGTGCCTTGTGTCAGATCAAAACGGTAGAGATTGTTGGCATAGCACGACGACCAGACGATGTTTGGATCATCCGGGTTCGGAATCGTGAATCCGGATTCGCACGCGTTCGGGAAATACTGGTAGGTCGATGGCGGCTCGTTGGGGCCTTCGAAGCCGCTCCGGTCGGGTGGATTTTTTGGCCCGCCACCTAGACCCAGCGTCCAACCTTCCGGCGGCTGAGCGGCCTTGGGATATTGCGCGAGCAGTTTCTTGTCGACCTTGAACTTGCCATGATGCCTTGAGAAGAATCCACCAGATGGCTTCGCCCGTGGCATGAATTCGCTTTTCGGCAGCAACCCGTTGCCACTGGGTTGCGAAATATCACTGGACAGGCGCCACGCTCCGTCATCCTGACGGTTGCCGTAGATCCAGTATGGAACCTGGTTGTCGCTCGCTATGTGGTAAATCTGACCATTCGGCAACGCGACCGTAAGCGCCGTACCCGCACCTGTGGCGATTTGCGCGCCGCCATCGTCCGTCAACACATAATGGGCTGGATTGGTCGGATCAATCCAGCCGTCGTGACAATCGCCGCACGATGCGGGGCCAAGCGGTTTGACATCCTTGCCGCCCTCACCGGAAAAAGTCAGGGCGCCGTCACTGGAATAATGCGGGCCGCTGTTCAGAACCAGAACGCCGTTGGCGTCCTTGGGATTGGCCTCGATGAAAATGTAGTACCCGGCGCGCATGATGAGGTTGCGGTCATGACTCACCACCTTCCAGCTGCTGCCGCCGTTGTCGCTGCGCCAGACCGAACCTTGATCCTTCGTTTGAATGAGCGCGTACATGCGCTGCGGATTGGACGGCGCAATGGTGACGTCGATCTTGCCCAGCGGGGACGTTGGCAGTCCATCGGTAAGGTGTTCCCATGTGCGCCCGTTATCGCGGGAGATGTAGACGCCGCTGCCGGGCCCTCCGCTCAGCTCCGCCCAAGTGCGCCCGGTAACCTGCCACATGCCTGCCAAAAGGACTTCGGGGTTGCCTGGATCCATGCTGAGGCCGCTACAGCCCGTGTGCACGTTGATGAACAACGTGTGTTTCCATGTCTTGCCGCCGTCGGTCGTACGAAAAACACCGCGCTCCTGCTGTGGGCTGTTTCCGCGCCCTTCGGCGCACACCAAGACGTTGTTGGCGTCCTTGGGGTTGATGGCAATGCGCGCAATGCGGCCGGTGTTCACCAGGCCCATGTGCTGCCACGTCTTGCCCGCATCCGTGGACCTGTACACGCCGTCGCCCCAGATATCGCCGGGACGTATGAACCACGGCTCACCGGTGCCCACCCAAACAGTGTTGGAATCTGAATGTGCGACTGCGATGGCGCCGACCGAGGCGGTATCCTGATCGTCAAAGATCGGCACGAAAGTGTGCCCGCCATCCGTGGACTTCCACAGCCCGCCAGACGCCGCGCCCAGATAATACGTGGAGTAGTTGCCCGGGATGCCGGCAACCGAGGCGATGCGGCCACCTGCGGGCGGGCCCATGTAATGGAATTGCAATGGAGGCGGCGTAGTTGTCTTTTGTAGCCGCTGCGGTCTGGATTGTGCCGGTGTCGGGAGGCTCATGCCAATCGTGACCACGAAAATCATGATCGCGGCAAACAAGGTTGAGGGCGAGAATTTGCACAAATCCATACGAGAGATAGTCACGGTTCGGCTCTCCACATAAACTTCCAGATGCGGGTGCCACGAGCGGCCGACAGGGCCCGTTTATCGGCACCCACCCGCTACATGGTGTTCTCAGTGAATCGGCAACGTCGAGTTTGCTTGCACGTATTAAAAAAAATTCCTTTCCAAGCTGCAATTTGCCGACCTTGGCATGCAGCGCCTGTACGCCCTCCGGCAGTGGGGTTTGCCACCACCCAATGTTGCCGCAACACGCTCCGGCATCCAGGACCGCACAGAGCGATCTGATTGGGTGAACATCAACCCGGTTGGCTAACTCGGAACAAGTAAACAGGGAAATACATACCACTTGAAATGCCCGCCTCGGGATCGATACAGCCAAGTTCGATTCCAGAAGAAACTTCGAAACGGCGCGTCGATCATGGGAAACATCGGCTCGCGCATTCCGGCTAATCCTCGTCGCCCGATTCTAGCCTGAGCATCGAGCTCGGCAAGCCAGTATGAGCACCCCAGTAATAGACAACCAGGGCAATGACAGCCACCAGCAGCGAATCCCACGGGCCTTCGACGATGTGCCTGCCGCCGAAGGTTCCGAGCCACGAGGCGGCCAGCATCAGGGCATAGAAGCCGATCAGCCACAGCGACGCGTGCACGTCCTGCGCCAGTTCGGCGTGCCGCGAGCGACGCCGCGCCACATACGCGACGTACACCGCGAACAGGACGATCTGGAGTCCCAGCAGCCAAGACACCGTGCCCCACCCAGACCAATACACGATCAGTGCGGCGACGATGAACGACAGCGGTCCCAGCACCGCGAAACCGCGGACCCGGAACGGGCGCGGCATGTCGGGCGCATTGCGGCGCAGCGCCGCGGTCGTGACCGGCGCGGTGGCGTAGCTCAGCACCAGTGCGGCGGATACCACGCCGATCATCGCCGACCACGACGGGAATGGCAGTGTCCAGAAAATCGAGAGCGCGAGCGTCAGCCACAAGGCAGGGCGCGGGATGCCCGATTTCGCGTCGACCTTCGTGAACTGCTTGAAGAAGGTTCCGCCGCGCGACCAGCCATAGACGACGCGCGGCGTCGCGTTCATGTAGATGTTGCCGCAACCGCTGGGCGAGATGACAGCGTCGCACACCACCAGGAACGACAGCCAGCCGACCCCCAGCGCCAACGCGATGTCGTGGAACGGCAACGCGAACAACTTGTCGATGCCCTTCCAGCCGTGCGCCACCATCGCCACCGGAACGCTGCCGAGGAAGGCGACCTGCAGCAGCAGGTAGATGCCCGTCGACAACGTCACCGACAGGATCAGCGCGATCGGGATGGTGCGCTGCGGATCGCGCACTTCGCCCGCTACCGAGACGATCGGCGTCAATCCCAGATAGGCGAAGATGATGCCTCCGGCAGAGACCGCGCCCGCAACGCCCACGAACCCGAACGGCGCGAAACCGTGCGCGGTGAAGTTGCCGGAATGAAAGAACCACAGCAGCACCACGATGACAGTCAGCGGCACCACGAACTTGAACACGCTGACGATGTTGTTGGCGCGCGCGAACGTCTTGACGCTGAAGTAATTCAGCAGGAAAAAGATCACGAGGATCGCAAGCTGCACCCACCAGCCGAGCAGCGTCGGCGACTGCGACCCCGCTTGCGTCAGTTGCGGAAACCAGGCCGAGGCATATTGCCGGCACGCAGTCACCTCGATCGCGATCAGGCTGGAAAATGCGATCAGCGTGATCAGCCCCATCAGATACCCGAGCAACGCGCCGTGCGAATACACCGGGTAGCGCACCACGCCGCCCGAATGCGGCAGCGCCGCACCGAGCTCGCAATACACCAGACCCAGCAACAACACCGCGGCGCCCCCGATCAGCCAGGACACGATCCCCGCCGGCCCTGCCATATCCGCCACGTAGCTGGCCGAGAAAAGCCAGCCCGAGCCGAAGATCGCGCCGAGACCGATGAAGGTGAGGTCGGTGAGGCTCAACTGTTTCTTGAAACGGCCCTGACCGGCTGTACGGTTGCCCGCGGCAACCGGGTCCGTCGCGTTGGCGGGCCGCTCGACCTTCATGCGGGACGAAAACATTTCATGACCGACGGCGGCTTCCCACGCGCCTCACGATTCGGGCTGCTTGTAAATCACCCCACCCTTCATCACGAATGGAACGTGTTCGATTGCGGCGATGTTCTGGGTGGGGTCGCCCCGCACCGCGATGATGTCGGCGTCGAGCCCTTCCCGTAGCTGACCGAACTTGTCCTGCTGGCGCAGGATCTTTGCATCGACCGCGGTGGCGGCAAGCAGCGCCTGCGCGGGTGTCATGCCGTCACGCACCATCCATTCCAGTTCTTTGTAGTTGGTGCCGTGGGCGAACACGCCGACATCGCTGCCGCAGCCGATGGTGACGCCGGCTGCCATCGCCAGCTTGAACGCGTGCGCGGCCTGCCGCATCGATTCGGTCGGCGGGTCGCCCGGCTTCCAGCCGTGGAAATACTGGGCAATCGCGTTGACCGCCTCCAGCGTCGGCAGCCAGGCTACGTTGTGCTTTTTCATCAGCGCGAACACTTCGGGTGTGCCGCCCCAGCCGTGCTCGATGGTATCGACGCCGGCCAGCACTGAGCGGCGCATACCCTCGGCGGTGCCGGAATGCACCGACACCGGCAGGTCCAGCGAATGCGCCGCGTCAACGCCCGCGTTCAATTCTTCCTGCGTGAAGGTCGGCGTCGAATCCTTGCTCTTGCCGCAGTGGTAGTCGGCGTAGATCTTGATCCAGTCGGCGCCGTGGCCGGCCTGGTCGCGCACCGCCGCGATCATTTCGGGCACACCGGCAACGGGAATACCACCCTGCGGCAGCACCATATCGCTGCGAAAACCCATCGGCCCCGGTCCGTAGCAATCCTTTGCGACGGTCGCGCGGGTGGCAACGAACAGGTGCGGTCCGGGAATCAGGCCCTCATCGATCGCGCGTTGCACGTCCACGTCGGCGTAACCCGCGCCCTCGGTACCGAGATCGCGCAACGCGGTGAACCCGGCCATAAGCGTATCGCGGACATGCTGCACCGCCTCGATGGTGCGGTACGGCAGCGGCTCCTTCAACACCTGATCGTTCCATAGCGTCTCGTTGTACGGATGCAGGAATATGTGCGAGTGCGCGTCGATCAGCCCCGGCATCAGCGTGGTGCCTGGCAGATCGATGTTCTGCGCGTTTGCCGGCGCCTGGATTTGGGCGCGCGGCCCCACCGCGGCGATCTTGCCGCCCTCGACCAGCACCACCCAGCCCGGATGCGACTGTTCGCTGCGCGCATCGAACACGCGGTCGGCAGTCAGCAGGAATATCCCCGCTGCGGCCGACGCCACATGCGCGCGCGGTGGCTGGATGGCCCATGCGGTCACCGCCGTCGCCAACAACGCGGACGCGAATAAAACCTTGCGCAACGACATGGCACCCCTCCCGCCTGCAACAAAATGCGGAGCCTACACCGTTGGCGCGGGACTTGCGCAGCGCACGCGCGGGTTGAATACTGTGCCGGCTGCATGGTGGCAGCTGTCGACTCATGGGCAATCGGGGGAGGGGAAATCACGATGAAGGCGATACTGACGTTTGCAGTGGGGGTTCTGCTGGCGGCGACCGCGATGGCGGCAAGTCCACCCGCATCCCGGAAATCCATAAAGCACGGCGAGTTTCTGGTTGGCTACGGCGGCTGCAACGACTGCCACACGCCCGGCTGGGGCGAACATGGTGGAAGCGCGCCGAAGGACATGTTGCTGACGGGCGGCGGGTTCAATTTCCAGGGACCCTGGGGCACGACCTACCCGGTCAACCTGCGGCTGTACATGCAGAAGCTGACCCTGCAGCAATGGATAAAAAACGCGCGCAGCATGAAATCGCGTCCGGCGATGCCGTGGTGGACGTTCCGCTATCTGAGCGACAAGGATCTGGGCGACATGTATGCCTATATCCGTTCACTCGGACCCGCCGGCGGCCCCGCGCACGACTACGTGCCGCCCGGTCAAGCCGCACCGACACCGTACCTGAAACTGGTGTTGCCGCCGCCACCCGCGGTGAAGCCTGAGGGTCACTGATTCGCAGCTCCACGGCTGGACGAAATGCCCGGGTTCCTCGTCGCTGGATGCGATGTGCCGTGACCCGAGTATTGCCACGCCACTTTGAAGCGGGGGTTGACATGAATGGAGACTGGTACGCAGGCGTTCGCGTCCTGCATATCCTGGCTGCCGCCTTGTGGATCGGCACGACCGCGCTGTTGACGTTTTTCGTATCCCCGGCCATCCGCGGACGTGGCCCGCGTGGCGCGCCGGTGATGGTGGAATTGATGCGCCGTCGCATGGGCCTATACATCGCCGTGGCAAGCGGCGTGACCATACTTTCGGGGCTATGGCTCTACTGGATATTCACAGCCGGGTTCGACTTGGGCGTGATTGCAAGTCCGTCGGGCCTCATCTTCGGCATCGGCGCGCTGTGCGGTATCGTCGCGCCCATCATCGGCGGCGCCGTGATCGGGCGATCTGCCGAACGCATCGCGAAGGTGGCCAGGAAGGCTACGCAACTGGCGGACGGCGCCGAGCGCAATGCGCTGATGGGCGATGTCGCGATCCTGCAGCGACGTGTCGCGACCTTCAGCCGAATCGATGTCCTGTTGCTGGTGGCGGCGCTGGTACTGATGTCGCTCGGGCATTACGTCTAGCGTTCCATACACCCGGGCTCCGCCCCACTTCATGCGTGCGCGAGCCGCACAAGCTCTGCGTCGCCGAAGCCCGCGGCTCGGCGCGCATCGAGGTTGAACGGCCCTCTCAGGCCGCCGGGTACGTACTCGCGCAGAAGCTCAACGAATGTCGCCTCGGGATCACGGCCTTCGCGTTCGCAGCAGAAACGGAACCAGCGGGTACCCGCGGCCACGTGTGCGACTTCCTCGCGCAGGATGACTTCCAGAATATCGGCGGTGATGTCGTCGCCGACCCCGCGCAGGCGCGCGATCATGCCGGGTGTCACATCCAGCCCGCGCGCTTCCAGCACGCGCGGCACCAGCGCCATCCGTGCCAGACACGAATCCGCGGTCTTGACCGCCATTTCCCACAGCCCGTTGTGGGCGTCGAAATCGCCGTAGACATGACCGAGCCCGGCCAGACGCGCAGACAACAGCGTGAAATGCCGGGCCTCGTCGTTGGCGACGCTCGCCCAGTCGCGATAGTAATCGCCGGGCATGCCGCGAAAACGGTACACCGCATCCCAGGCGAGATTGATCGCGTTGAACTCGATGTGCGCAACCGCGTGTACCAGCGCGGCGCGGCCTTCGTCGCTGCCGAGTCCACGCCGGGGTACGTCGCGCGGCAGGACCAGCCGCGGTTTTTCGGGCCGGCCCGGCGCACCGATCGGCAACGGCGGCGCACCATCGTCTTCCAGCGACATGCGCCCTTCGGACAAGGCATCGAACGCCTGCCGCGTAAGTGCGACCTTGTCGTCCGGCCTTGTGCTGTCGAGGCAACGCTTCGCCGCCGCGAACAAGCCGATCATCCGACCTTGCCCGATCCCAGCTCGATCAATCGATTGTCCACCGCCTGCTCCAGCGACGCTGGTCGATAATCCGATTGTCCGTACCACTTCAGCCACACCGACGGATCGATGGTTTCGTTGATGCCACCCCCCAGTATCCGTTCGAACGGCTTCTTGAAGATCCGATAGATGCCGCTCATGAACTCTCCATAGGAATCGTTGGGCACGTCGAGTTCGGCGCCCGCCGCAGGCACGAAATCCTCGCTGAAGGCGAGGCCCGCGCCCACTGCCTTCGCCTGCATCCAGGCCAGCGTGACTTCGGACAGCGCATCCGGACTGTGCGCCGCCCCGTCGGTTTTCTCGCCGCCGCCGACATCGGAATGCGCGCCGATGAACCAGCGCTGTTCGACCTCGATCTGTTCCGGCTTCCAGTCCGTCGCTGCCTGACCCGGTGTCAGGGTCTCCGCAGGCCGCGTCCATTTGGTCGGCTTGAAATCGGCGCGGTGTTCGTTGAGTGCGAGCGCCTGGTACGCATACTGGACGATCTTGCTGAGGTCGGTATCGTGGAACTCGTAATGGCTGCTCGCGAACGGGAACCACGAACCCACACCGGGGACGCCAAGGGCGCCGACCGTATCCCACACGCCGATGAAGCGGATCTGCACTTCGCGCGAATGTGCGGCGCGGAAAGCCTGCATCTCCGGATCGTCCGGGTGCAGATCGTTGCGATAAAGCTTGTAGGCGGCGTCCGTATCCGCCCTGCTCACATTGCCTTTGTCGTCGGGTTTCAGCAATCCGCATTTGCGGATCAGGCCACCGACGCTGCGCGCGGTGTAGGCGCCGCGACTGAAACCGAACAACCAGATTTCATCGCCTTCCCGCCAGTTTTTCGATAGCCACTGGAAGCCATCCTCGACGTTGCCAGAGAGGCCCAGCCCGAACGCCCCACCCAGCAAGTGCTCCAGCCCCGGCTTGACGCCGACCCCCGCGAAGTACTTGCAGATCTGTTCGCGGCCGGCATTGTCCGCTTTCGCGACGAGCCGCCAGAAGCGCTCGACATTCGTATGTGTCTTGACCTTGTTCCATGTGCCGTCGAACAGCACCACCAACCTGCGTGTCGGCATGGGGACCGTCCCTCCCTGCGCGGCGCGGCGAAGCCACCCTTGTCCGGATCATAACCGAAGGCCGCACGAGGAAGTGCGGGCGGGATGACACCACAGGTTGTTTGTTCGTTCAAACCCGCCGAGCACGGCGGGCCTTCCCGGACTTCTCACGAAGCCGGTCGCAGACCGAGATACGCATATGCGGCGGCCACCGCGATGCCGAACCACGATTGCCCCACGCTGGTCAGCGCGGGCAATGTCTTCGGATGGGTGAGTCCGATCAGGAACGCCGCCAGTCCGGCGGCCAGCCACACCAACAAATAGATCGCCGTCACCCAGCGCAACACGGTTTTGGCACGATCGGTCGCGTTGGGTGCCAACAGATGTGCTGCGGGCGCCTCGCCGACTTTGGCCACAGACAGCTCCGCGATCACCAACGCCGATACCAAACCGGTAATCACCGACAACGCCTGTGCCTGCATCCCGTTGAACGAAGCCGGCGCCTGGCACGCACTGCCCGCGCACAAAACGATGTGGCACGCCACGACGATCAGCCACGCATAGATCCCGAGCAACATGACCGCAATGGTCCCGCTAGCGATGGTTTTCATGGCGCGTCCTCGGTAGCGTCAGCGCATTCAGACCTTGCCCCATCACGGCACTGACATGGCAATGGCGACGTGAAGTCCAACGTCGAGCCGCCGGGGCGCGGCAGGTTATCCGGAGATCCCTTGTTTCACCAATTCGATTGCCTGATCCCGCGCCTTGCGTGCGAGTACCAGTCCGCTTTTGAAGTCGTTTGCCGCCTGCGCCTCGGCGGACGTGCGGCCACCGGCAGAGGCGAGTGCACCAAGGTACACGGCGAAGAGTCTTGTCAGCGCATCGGCGTAGGCGGATTGGACGATGTCGGCATCGCTCATGATTTGCGTCCACTGGCGTTGCTTGGCTTTTTGGGCTTGGGCTTGGGCTTGGGCTTCGGATCGCCGCTCACGCCCGATAATGCAGCAAGCAGTGCCTGACCGCTCGGACTACCCAAACCGGTGCAGGCATCCCACCCCGGCCCGGCCTGATAGGCGCCGTTGTTGCCTTGGGTAATGTCGCGGAATGCGCCGCTGCCAACCGCATACAAGGCGGTATTGACGAACCCCAGCGATTTGCCCAATTGCTGATTCAGGCGCGCGATCAACGCGGCCCACAGCGGCGCGACGGCGCTGGTACCGCCAACCACTTCGGTCTGGCCATCAACCAGTACGTTGTAACCGGTGAGTGGATCGGCGTCGCCCGCAACATCCGGTACGCCCCGACCGACAAAACCGCCCGCGGCCTTGGGTACGCCCGCGTCCGCCTGCCATGTCGGCAGCGCGAACTCCGTGCTGACACCGCCACCGGTGGCGCCCTCGCCAGCGGCGGTTTCATTCCAAACCACTTCGCTGCTGATCTTGCCGCCACTGGACAACAGCCTGGTACCGCCGCAGCCCATCACCGATGCACTGGAGGCGGGGTAATCCACGTGCGGTTGGCCGTCGCTGTCGCCATCACCTGAGCCACCGTCGCCAGCAGCCACGCTCACCGTGATGCCAAGCGCAGCGGCATCCTCCAATGCGGTCTCCATCGCCTTGCGTGACGCCGCGCTCCAACTGTCCTCCGGGCCGCCCCAACTGATCGACATTACCGTCGTGGTTTGTTTGCTGTCGTGCGCGGCCTGGGATATCGCGCCGTAGAAACCCTGATCGGTGTTCGCCGCGAAGTACACGACGAACGTCGCTGCGGGCGCCAGCGCACCGGCGACCTCGATATCCAACATCACTTCCGCATCGGCAGACGAACCGGGCTGGTTGCTGCCACCATCGACCGGCACCGCACTGATCGAGGGTGTCTTGAGACCCAACCCGCTGAAATACGTGTCCAGATCGGCTTGCCGGTAGCCGCCCCCGAGTTCGATGATCGCGATGGTCTGACCCGTACCGTCGCCCTCGGGAAAATCGTAGAGCTGGCCGAGTTGCAGCGGTGTGTAAGCTACGTCCGGTTGGGCCTGCGCGATCCGGAAATGCGGATGCGCGACGGGACGCCGGTCCAGTCCCAGTACCGCGATCACCGCAGGGTCCGGCAATACAGGGGGCTGCGTGCAACCGACAAACGTCGCGCCGCCCGGTGCCATTTGATAGCGGCCCAGCCGCACGCCGAAAGCCTGCTGCAGCGACTTTGCGCTGCCGCGCCAGCGCAAGGTGCGGCAGGCCATGTCACAGCCCAGTTCCTGCATTCCGCGCTTGAGACCGAACGCGCGCAAACGCTCCACATCGGCCGAATCGGCCCCGTAGCGCGTGGCGAATTCCGCGCGCCGTGATGGCGGTATCGGCAACTTCAGCGGCTGGTGGCGGCGCAATACGAGCGTTACGTCGAGGGACTCATCCGGCGCGTGCGGCCCGAGATAACGGATGGCGGCAGGCAGATCCCGCCGCGTCACGGGCGCAGTGTGCGAGGTTCTACGCATGACATTTCCTCCATGGAACCAAACGGTCGAGTTCCCTCGGCTCGACGCTTACACCCCCTGCTTCATGACGAAAAGATTTTTCGCGACCTTGAGACGTTTTACAAACTATGGTCTGCCAATCATAGACCACTGTTCCAGCATCCTGCACACAGGAGGCTTACGGCAGAGATCGGCGTGGGGGGTGAAGGCTGGGGCGTCCCCTGCCGCTGCGCAGCATCCCGAGCGCAGTAGCCTGATCAGAAGCGCCTAGGCGCTGCGCCGTTGCGCCTTGGCCTCGTCCGAGCGCGCGAACTCGAGCTGGCGCAGGTATTCGGGTTCGACACCGGTGACATAGCGGCCGGAGAAACAGGAATCGTCGAAGTGCTTGAGGTGCTCGTTGCCCTCGGCGACCGAATCGATCAGGTCGGAAAGATCCTGATACACCAGCCAGTCGGCGCCGATGGCTTCGCGGATTTCCTCCACGGTGCGGCCGTGCGCAACCAGTTCTGCCGGCGCCGGCATGTCGATGCCGTACACGTTGGGATAGCGCACCGGCGGCGCGGCCGAGGCGAGATACACTTTCTTTGCGCCCGCTTCGCGCGCCATCTGTACAATCTGGCGCGAGGTGGTGCCGCGCACGATGGAATCGTCAACCAGCAGCACGTTCTTGTTGCGGAATTCAAGTGGAATCGGATTCAGCTTGCGGCGCACCGAGCGCACCCGCTGGCCCTGCCCCGGCATGATGAAGGTACGGCCGATGTAGCGGTTCTTGACGAAGCCCTCGCGAAACGGCACCCCGAGCTCGGCAGCGAGGGTAGAGCCCGCGGTGCGCGAGGTATCGGGAATCGGGATCACCGAATCGATGTCGTGATCGGGGCGCTCACGCAGGATCTTCGCCGCGAGTTTCTCGCCCATGCGCAGGCGAGCCTTGTACACCGACACATCCTCGATCATCGAATCGGGGCGCGCCAGATACACGTATTCGAAGATGCACGGCGCATGCACCGCACCTTCCGCACAACGCCGCGCCGACAATTTGCCATCGAGGCTGACGAACACCGCCTCGCCCGGCGCCAGATCGCGAACGCGTTTGAAGCCCAATATGTCGAATGCCACCGACTCCGATGCAAAGGCGTATTCCCTGCCTTCAGGCGTATCGCGCTCGCCCAGCACGAGCGGGCGGATGCCATGTGGATCGCGGAATGCCAGTACTCCGTAGCCCACGATCAGCGCCACGCAGGCGTAACCGCCGCGCGCACGCGCATGCACGCCGGCTACCGCCTTGAACAGTTCATCCGGATCCAGGACGTGGCGGTCCTGGATTTGCAGCTCGTGGGCCAGGATGTTGAGCAGGATTTCCGAATCGGAGTCGGTATTGATGTGGCGACGGTCGTTCTCGAACATCTCGCGTCGCAGTTGCTCGGTGTTGATGAGGTTTCCGTTGTGCGCGAAGGCGATGCCGTAGGGCGAGTTGACGTAGAACGGCTGGGCCTCCTCGGTGTCTTCGGCACCAGCCGTCGGGTAGCGGCAATGCCCGATTCCCGCGTGCCCCTTCAATTCCTGCATGTCGCGCGCACTGAATACGTCGCGCACCAGGCCTGGGCCACGACGCATCTGCAACTTGCGCCCGTTGTAGGTTGCGATTCCGGCCGCGTCCTGCCCACGATGCTGCAACACCGTCAACGCGTCGTACAACGCGGTGGCGACTTCAGTCTTGCCGACGATGCCGATGATTCCGCACATGCTGGCCTCGAGGTTGTGTCGCGGCTCCGAAGGCCGCCGTTCACAGGGCTCTATTGTCCCACACCACCGTGCGGACGGGCGTGTCCAGGTGCACGTCCCGACGTGGACGACGCAGCCGGTTCAAGCATTTGGCCGGCCGCCTTTCGCACTGCGGATATGGGGGCTTGCGACAGCGCAGGCAAGGACTTGCCGCCGATTTCGAGATAGTGGGTCACCTCGGGCGGGAGCCGCCTCGCAAACCACGCGGCGCCATTCTCGAACGCCGGCAGCAACATGGATTGCCGCCACCAGACTGCCTCGCGTGGCACGGCGGTGAATCCGAGCATCAGCACCGCGAACGTTACCAGCAGCAGTCCACGCGCCAATCCGAACAGCATGCCGAGAAAGCGGTCCCCACCGCGAAGCCCGCTGTGGCTCATCAACTTGTGGACGATCCAGCCGAGCAGCGCGCCGACGATGAGCACGCAGAGGAAACAGGTGACGTAGCCCGCAATGATGCAGGCGGTCGGCTCCTGTACAAACCCGCGGTAGAACGCCGCGACCCGGTCGCCGAACGCCCAGGCTACCCAGAACGCCGCGATCCAGCACAACAACGACAATATCCCGCTGACGAAGCCCCGCCACAGGCCGAACAGCATCGAAAGCGCGAGTACCGCGAGAATGGCAATGTCCGCAGCGTTCATCATGGATGGGCCGGCGGGAGCGATGGCGGGTGCAAAGCGGGTTTCTGCGTGACCTCAGTGTTGGGTGACGATGTCGCCCTTGATCTTGATCCGGTCGGCGATCTTGGCGCGTGTGGTGGTGGCGACCTCGCGCGTCGCGAAGGGGCCGGCGCGCACGCGCCACAACTTGCCCTTCGCCGTATCGATACTGTCGACGTAACCATCGAAACCCTGGCTGCGCAGCCGGTCGCGCAACTTGTCGGCCGAGGCCTGGTCGCCGAACGCCGCAAGCTGCACGGCCCATGCACCCGGCTGGGTCGCAGGCAGCGCCGAGGATGGCGCATCGCCGGCCTGGTTGACGCCCGCGGCGTCCACGGTCATGGCAACGCGCTCGAATCCCTTGAGCTCGAGGCGCGCGGCTTCCGCTGCGGCTTTGCTGGAAAACGGCCCGATGCGGACTCGCAGGACCGACTTGCCACGGAAAGACTCCGGCGTCGCGAGAGCCGTGAACCCGTGTCGTTTCGCGTCGGCAACCAGCTTGTTTGCGCTGGCGTGGTCCGAGTAGATGCCGAGATTGACGGTATAGATCGCGCTGGCGGCAGCACCCGCGCCACCCGGCAACGGCGTTGGCTTGGCGGACGGCGGCGGCGCGGACGGCACCGGGGCCTGTTTGGCCACCTCCGGTTTGGACTCGGTCGGTGGAGTCGTGGCCCCCGCGCTGGCTTCCGACGCGGGTGCGACAGTTGGCGGCACTTCGGCAGGCGGCTCCTGTGCCGAGGTCGACGCGGCCGCGACGGTTTGCCGGTGCGAACCCGTGCTGTCGAGATCGAGCGTCGCGACGTGATCCGGATCCGCGATCGCGGCCGCGGTGCTGGAACCGGCGCTGGCGCTGTCCGGACCGACCTGCAGGATGCGCGTCTGCATCTCGCCGCTAGGTTGCGGCGGAACTTTCACGCTTGCCGACTGCGGCCCCGATCTGCTGGGCAGAAGCATCGGCACGAATATCACCGCCAGTGCGATCAGCACGGCCGCGCCCACGAGACGTTTTTTCAAACCTGAATCCATTGCTGTAGCACCAGGGAGCGAGTCAATGCCAGGGAACGCGCAAGTGTTCGCGTTGAGCAGTGCGCTTCGGCGCCCCGGCTCGAACGCGGGTTATATCGTTGTGGAATACCCGGTTGGTCATGAGCAGCGAAATCGCACCACAACGGCGGCACCAGTGTGCCCGATCGGAATTATACGTGGCGCGCGCGCAAAACCGGTGCCACTACGTGGAAACTGCCAAACGCGAGGATCCGGTCGTCCACGGAAGCCTCTTCGCGTGCCGCTGCCAATGCCGCGGGGATATCCGGATATTCGCTGATGGACGCGTTCGGCAACGCCTTGCGAAGGCGTGCGACCAGCCGTGCGACGGTCTCGCCTCGTGGCGACTCGTGGGCCAACCCTGCGAGATGCCAATGGTCGATGCGCTCACCGAGCGCGGCGACCACGCCCTCGATGTCCTTGTCCGCCAGCGCGCCGAACACCGCGCGGGTAACGCCCGCGACCGGACGCCGGTCAAGCCAGCGCGCCAGCTCGCGCGCGGCCTGTGGATTGTGCCCGACATCCACCACGAGGTCGGGATGGCTCTCCAGATGCTGAAGCCGCCCCGCGAGAAATGTGCGCTCGTCGATCGCGTATGTATCTTTCGCGATCGCAGCGTGATGCCATCGAACGCGTTCGCCCAACGCATGCAGCGCCGCGATCGCCGTCGCCGCGTTGCGGTACTGGAACGCACCCTCCAGCGCGAGTTCGCCATGCAGCACGATGGCCATGTCATTGCCTTCGGCTGGCGCCACATAACGCGACTGCCCGGGGTCACGATGCCACCATGCGAGTGCATCGATCTCGGGCGACCAGCCGAAGTCGCTTCCCAGCACTTCCAGGTTCGCACCGATTGCGTGGGCGTGATCCAACAGCGACCGCGGCGGGTTCGTCTCGCCCACGATCGCGGGCCTGCCGGCGCGGAAAATGCCGGCCTTCTCGCGCCCGATCGACTCACGGTCGGGGCCCAGGTATTCCATGTGGTCGAGATCGACCGTCACCACGATCGCGCAGTCGGCATCGATGATGTTGACCGCGTCGAGCCGCCCTCCAAGCCCGACTTCCAGCAACGCGACATCCAGATTAGCGCGCGCGAAAACATCCAGCGCGGCGAGCGTCCCGAATTCGAAATACGTCAAGGGTGTTTCGCCACGCACCGCCTCGATCCGCTCGAAGCCATCGATGAGCGCCGCATCCGGGGCATCTGCACCATCCACCCGCACCCGCTCGTTGTACCGCAGGATATGCGGCGACGTGTAGGCGCCGACACACGCACAACCCGCGCGCAGCATCGCTTCCAGAAACGCCACCACGGAGCCCTTGCCGTTGGTGCCACCGACCGTGATTACCAGTGGCGCCGGCCGCGGCGAATCCATCCGGCGCCAGACCTCGCTGACCCGGTCCAGGCCGAGCTCGATTCCGTGCGGGTGGATGCGTTGCTGGTAGTCGAGCCACTCCTCGAGACTACGAGGCATTCATTGTCCCGTTGCACCGTAAACGTACATTGTCGCATCGAAGCAGCCCACGCATGGCCTTCGACGGAACGGCGTTCGGTGCCCTGCATGACACCGACCAACTCGACAGGGCTGTCGCTGAACGCCAAAGATTGCCGGGAAGGTTATTACATGGATATGGCGAGTCGTACGCGCGGATTCTCGACATTGACGTCGGTTTCATCAGGCAAAGACGTGTCCCCAACCGGCCTTACACGCCACCGCCGTCCAAGGAGAGAGAAAAAATCAAAGCCGGCGCAATGCCGGCCGTGCTAAGCGACCTTCGCGCGATGCATCAGGATTGCCAGCAAATTCGCGACGCGGTCGCGCAATTCGCGGCGATCGCAGATCATGTCGATCGCGCCATGCTCGAGCAGGAATTCGGATCGCTGGAATCCTTCCGGCAGCGTTTCGCGCACGGTTTGTTCGATCACGCGCGGACCTGCGAACCCGATCAGCGCCTTGGGTTCGGCGATGTGGATATCGCCCAGCATCGCGAGACTCGCGGAGACGCCGCCGGTAGTCGGGTGGGTGAGCACCACGATGTACGGCAGATGCGCGTTGCGCAGGCGGCCCAACGCGGCCGAAGTCTTGGCCATCTGCAGCAGCGATTGCAGACCCTCCTGCATGCGCGCACCGCCGGTCGCAGTGAAGCAGACAAACGGGGTTTTGACGCGCAACGCGGCTTCGGCGGCGCGGGTGAATTTCTCGCCCACCACCGAGCCCATCGAGCCGCCCATGTAGGAAAACTCGAACGCGCAGGCAACGAGCGGCATCGATTTCAACGCGCCCTGCACCACCACCAGCGCGTCCTTCTCGCCGGTATTTTTCTGCGCGGCAAGAATGCGATCGCGGTATTTCTTCGAATCCCTGAACTTCAGGGAATCGACCGGCGCCAGCCCCGCGTCCAATTCATCACCGCCCTCGTCGAGGAAAGTCGCCAGCCGTGCACGCGCGCCAATCGGGTGGTGATACCCGCATTTCGGGCACACCATCAGGTTGCGCTCGAGTTCGGGACGGTACAGACCGATACCGCAGCCCGAGCACTTTTCCCACACACCTTCCGGCACCTTGCCCTTGGCGGGCGCGCCTTCGGTGCGGATATTGGACGATGTCAGCTTCTGCAACCAGGACAAAGGCGGATCTCCCGCAACGGTCTCGGCTGCCAAGGATACATCGGACGCTGCCGGGCATGGCTGTCAACCACTGCCGGACCCGGGGGTTTCCTGACCCAGGCGCTCGATATCGACGTGCCCCCACATCAGCTTCCACGCGATCACCCCGATAATCGCGAAACCGACTGCCAGCAGGACTTTCCCCAGCAGTTGCTGGTCGCCCAGCAAATAGTTGCTGCACAGACGCACCGGCGAAATCATGTACAGCCACCCAAGACGCATAGCCGTTGCAACGAGTTCAGCAAGGAACATCCCGCGCACCACGAATCCGGCGCGCGAACAACTCAATGCAACAGGTACGCCAATCAGCAGTGGCACGCTCAGGAATTTCGCTACCGCAAATCGGGGGTCGTCAAGCGCCGCGTCCATTGCCAGCGGCAGCATCCACACCATGCCGGTGACCGAGGCGAGCAACAGTCCACTGATCCCACGATGGTTCCAACGAGCGAGCCACCGCTGGAGCCACTCCGGCGCTGCCCGCGCCAGCAACCAGCCCGCCAGGCCCAGCAGCGGAATCTGCACCAACATCTGCACGGTCATCATCGACTCGAGCGCGTGCCGCACGGGGGGAATTGCAAGCACCGCCCACAGGACGGCACCGGGAACCCAGAGGCGACGGTTCGGCGGTTTCATCGTGTCAGCCGCTCTGTGATGTAGCCGGCCGCACCCTGCGGATCATCCCAATCGAGTATCGCAACCAGGCGGCCTGTGGGGTTGACCACTGCAATAGCGGAGTTGTGCACGAACCCGCCCAATCCGTCCGGTACGGCCACGACGCCAAACACATGCATGAGTGCGGCCAGATCCGCCTTGCCGACCGGTCGCGCGGCGATCCAGCCGGCGCCATGGGCACCGTGCAACCGCTGATATCGAGCCAGCGCGGCCGGGTCGTCGCGAGGATCGAAACTGACGCTCAGCAACGCGACCTTGTCTGCGGCGATCGGCCCGGCCAATTCATTCTGCAGGCCCGCGAACTCTGCGCCCTGCACCGAACAAAATGTGGTGCAGCGGGTATAGATGAAATCGACCAGCAGCCAGCGACCGCGCAACGCACCGAAGCTGGTGTGTCCGCCAGCGGCGGTCTGCAACGCTAGCGGCGGAACCGCGCGCGGGTGTTCCCGAATCTGGATGCGGCGGGCCGTCTCGGTGGTATAGGCACGAAATCCGTCGGTGACTTCGCCCAGTACCCCGATGCCCGCCGCCAGCAGGACGAGGCTAAGCAGTAACGTTCGCAGGACCGCCATGGGCAGTCTCGGGGATGGGAGTGGGTGGTGGCGCCTGCTGTTTTCTCAACAAGCCGATGGTGATCTTGGATGCAAAGTAGATCATCGCTAGCACCACCAGTATCGCACCGACCGATCCTATCGCATCCGTACGCATCCACGCCTGCAGGTGCGGATACATGCGTCTTGGCACACTCAGGTGCCCGGCGTCGAGAAACGCGAACACGAAGATCAAGCCGCCAATGACGTACACCGGGAAACCCACACGATCGGCCCCGGAGTTCGGCGGCGCGTTCACGCGGCGACCGACTTCGTGGTACATCAACGCGAGGGCCATCGCCAGCACGCCAAGCAGCAGGTAGAAGTGAAAGTGCCCCGGCACCCATTGCGTGTTGTGCATGACGTGATTGATGCGGATGGTACCGTCGAGAATCGCCGCGAAGCCGCCTGCAACCCAGCCAAACAGCGAGAGCAGCAACAACTTGGACGGCATGGTCCAGCGCATGTTGCAATGGTAGAGGTTGACCCACGCACCGTACGCGGTCACCACCACCACCGGGAGGCCCGACCCATACGACGCCAACTGCCCCATCAGCAGGAACCAGTGCGGTTCGGCGTAATCCATCATCAAGTGGTGCGGGAACACGATGATCACGAGCAGCGTGGTCGCCGCCCACCCCCACAGGAACACGCGCGAAAGCGGATACGGCTTGCCCGTGTAACGCGGCAGCAGTTCGTATATGGCAATGACGCCCATGTAGATCGCCGCGTTGATGTACATGTGGCCAAACCAGTAGATCAACGTCTTGGTGAACAACGCATCGAGTACGACCTGCGGGTAAAAGATGTTGATAAGGCTCATCACCAGCACGATCGCGCCGGCAATGATCCCCAACGAGTTGGCGATGATCATGCTGGTGCTTGCGACCACCGCCTTGGGGTGATCCGGGTCGATGTTGCCGCCGAACAGCCATTGCAGCCCCAGCGCACGCCCGAAGTTGCCGTGTACCTTGATGATGCCCGCAGATGCGTCGAGGTAGAAAATCAGTTCGCCGACACCGATCAGCAGATAGCCGACCATGAACAGTGCCGAGGCATGTGGGCTCCACATCCCCACGCCGTGCGTCGGCAGCGGGTACAGGAACGTCCATAACGCGGCGTATCCGCCAATGAAGATCGACGCGATGATGCAAAGCGCGCCCAGCAGGAACAGCACGTAGTTGGTGACGAACGCCCACAAATGCAGGCGCACGTACTTGCGCAGGAAGAACCACATCACCGCTGTCGTGGCCATCACCGCGGTACCGACCATGCCCGCGCCGTGCATCGACAGCAGTTTGTAGAACAAGGCGGGGGGAATGGCGAACCAGTTCGCCTGCGCCATGCGCATGGTCACCCCGATCAGCATCATCAACACGAACAGCACCATCGCGCTGATCATGTACGTATTGAATGCGAGCCGGTCCGCGCCATTCAGGCGCTCGTCTTCTGGATACATCGTGAGGGTAGCCATGGTCAGTCTCCGCTCGCGGCAACGACCTTGATCTGGGAGGTCATGGCAGCGTGACCCAGACCGCAGTACTCAAGACACTGCACCACATAGGTGCCGGGGTGCGTGAAGGTGTACACGAGCTTGTTGGTATAGCCCGGCATCGCCTGCACCTGGGTCGCGATGCGACCGTCCGGCGCGTAGACCGCAAAATCGTGATTCACGTCCTTGCTGGTGACGCGAAACTCCACCGGACTGCCGGCTTGGACCGTGTCGGGCTTGATCTGCCACGACCACTGCTGCCCGACCACGTTCACAACCTGGTGGATCCCCAGAGGTGTGTTCTGCGGTGGAATCGGAAAGTGATGAAGGGTGGCAAAACTGACCACCACGAAGACCACGACCAGCAACGTGAACCAGCCGGCTTGCACTCGGGCCGCCGTATGTGCGGATTTGCGTCGACCCTGTTCATCGTCTACCGGTCGGCCGGCCTGGATGGCAACGTAAATGAACACCAAGGCAACCAGTCCGATCCCCGCCAGCGCGATGCCCCAAACCAGATTCTGGAAGATCATGGCAACCCCACTCCGGCCAAGATTCGGTCCTGTCTACTCTGCATGATCCGAGGTGTCAATGACCGCAGTCAAACCGTTGCCCAGGCGATGCACGTACAGCAGGCGCAAACCCGCTGGCTTCAACGCGTGCGGCCGGATCGCGTATCAGCCAACGGAATCGAGCGAAGTACGGATCGGCGCAAGAATCGAGTGCGCACGAGTCCGGGCATCGTTGGCATCGCCCGCATCAGCAAGCCGTTCCACCAACGCCGAGCCGATCACCACCGCGTCCGCGAAGGCGGCCACCGCCTTCGCACTGGCCGCATCCTTGATGCCGAAACCAACCGCGACCGGCACCTTCGCGCTCGCACGCAAGCCGGTCACGCGCGCCGTGATATCCGCGGTCGACAGTTTCGCCGCGCCGGTGATGCCAGCGAAGGACACGTAGTAGAGGTAGCCTTCGGCGCATTCGACCGCACGAGCAAGCCGCGCATCGGACGTCGTCGGCGCCACGAGCAGGATGCGTTGCAGACCCGCGTCACGCAGCGGCTGCAAAGCGGCGTCTTCCTCGATCGGGCAATCGACAATGAGCACGCCATCCACGCCCGCGTCGGTCGCTTCCTTGGCGAAACGTTCGATGCCGTGAATTTCGATCGGATTCAGATAGCCCATGAGCACGACCGGCGTTTCACGATCGAGTGTCCGGAACTCACCCACCCAATGCAAAATGTCCGCGGTGCCGACATGCTTGCTTAGTGCACGCTCATCGGCATGCTGGATCACCGGACCATCCGCCATCGGATCGGAAAACGGCATGCCCAGCTCGATCAGGTCCGCGCCTGCCGCGACCAGCGCGTGCATCACGGGCACCGTCGCCTCAGGCAACGGATCGCCGGCGGTAATGAACGGGATCAGCGCGGTACGATTGTGCGAGCGAAGTCCAGCGAACCGCGCCTCGATACGGTTGCTCATAACTCGATGTGCTCCCGCTGCGCAATCGTATGCACATCCTTGTCGCCGCGTCCCGACAAGTTGCACAGGATCAAGCTGTCTCTCGGAATTTCGCGCGCGAGCTTGATTGCCTGCGCGACGGCGTGGCTGGATTCCAGCGCAGCGAGGATGCCTTCGGTCTCGCACAGGAGATGAAACGCGGCGAGCGCTTCGTCGTCGGTCACGCCGACGTATTCGGCGCGACCGGTGTCTTTCAGGAAGGCGTGTTCCGGACCGACGCCCGGATAGTCGAGTCCGGCGGAAATCGAATGGGTTTCTGTGATCTGGCCGTCGTCGTCGCACAATACGTAAGTGCGGTTGCCGTGCAGCACGCCGGGCCGCCCGGCTGCCAGCGACGCGGCGTGATGGCCGCTCGCCAAGCCCTCACCGGCCGCTTCCGCACCGACCATACGCACTCCGCGATCGTTGAGGAACGCATGGAACAAACCGAGCGCGTTGGACCCGCCGCCGACGCACGCGGTCAGAACGTCAGGCAGCCGGCCATACTGCTCCAGCATCTGCGCGCGTGCCTCGCGGCCGACCACGGCGTTGAAATCGCGCACCATCATCGGGTACGGGTGCGGGCCTGCGACGGTACCGATGATGTAGAACGTGTCGGCGACGTTGGTCACCCAGTCGCGCAACGCCTCGTTCAGAGCATCCTTGAGCGTTTTCGAGCCGGAGGTCACCGGGACCACCTCGGCGCCCAGCAGCTTCATCCGGTACACGTTGATCTTCTGGCGCTCGATATCGACCGCGCCCATGTACACGATGCACTTCATGCCGAAGCGCGCGCACACCGTGGCGGTCGCGACGCCGTGCTGGCCGGCGCCGGTTTCGGCGATGATACGGCGCTTGCCCATCGCCCGCGCGACCAGCGCCTGCCCGATGGTGTTGTTGATCTTGTGCGCGCCAGTATGGTTGAGATCCTCACGCTTCAGCAGAACCTGCGCACCGCCAACCCGATCGGACAAACGCTTAGCGTGATAGATCGGAGAGGGACGTCCGACGTAATGTTTCAGGTCCGACGCGAATTCGGCCTGGAACGCGGGATCATCGCGCAAACGCGTGTAGGCGGCGGTGAGTTCCTTCAGCGGCGCGATAAGGGTTTCGGCCACGAACGTGCCGCCGTAAGCGCCGAAGCGGCCGTGTTCGTCGGGAAGCGCGTGATAGTCAAGATTTTTCATGTCCAACCTGAAGTCCCTGGCGTCATTGGCAACCCGTCGCGACCGGAACCGACGACCGGCACGGATCCGCTTCAGAGGTGCTGGCGCGCGCCCTCTTTCAACCGTTCGACGCATTCGGGCGTTAGCGGGCCAAGCACGCCACGACGCTGCTCGGGGATATGGGCGGCGGGGTCATTGTCGCCGAAAACGTAATAATCCAGCAGGTTTCGCCACGCGGCCCGCTCCGCCGCCGGCAACGCGCGGAACGCGAGCAGGCAGTGGTACAACGCTGCGCGCGCGTGTCCGGTGTGGTAACCCGGAACGTTCACCGGGTTCCACCAGTAGTTCACCAGTGCGTTGAGCTGTTCCAGCGATTCGACGTGGTGCCACCACAACGGAGGGATGTAGATCGCATCGCCCTCATGCAGATCGGCCACCTGCGCCGAGGTCAGCGCAAATTTCAGGCGCGGATAGCGCGGGTCGTCCGGCCGGTCAAGCCGGGCCATGCTGATCGCAGCGCCGGTGGGCGCGAAATCCAGCGGTCCGACATAGAGGTTGGGCAGTTGCTCCGGTGGGAACAGCGTGAAGCGCCGCGTTCCGCACACCACGCAGGCGACGTTGTGCTGCGAATCGAAATGCGTGGGCGTAACGGTGCGGTTGCCCATCCACAGGCGTGGTTCCACGTCGGCGGTGAAGAAGGGCAATGCATGGTCGGCCAGCAACCCGGGCAGGCAATCGTGGATCGGCACACTCTGGATCACCAGTCCAGGCGCGTGTTCGCGCTGGCTGTATTTTGCCAGCCGTTGCAGGGCGAGCGTCACCGGCACCTTGAAATGCTGGTAGTTGAAGTCGTCGACATCCTGCGTATAGCCGATGATGCCGTCAGCGTCCGGCGCGATCATCAAGGTGGTCACGTCAGCGCCATTGTCCATCTCGGCGAGCCGCTGTGCGAAGGCGGTGTCCGATTGGCGCGCCAGTTTCACGATAGGCCAATCGCGCACAAGGCCACGAATCACCAGCGGCTTGCCGTGCGCGGTCGCCGCGGCAAGATCGAACGCACGCGGATCACCGATGTACTCCTCAATCGGGCCGGCTTGCGGCACAGGCTCCGTTGCAGCGTTCATGGTTCCTCCGCATCGACGGCACGCACTGCCGCGAAGAAGTTTCGCATTCTGGCAGCATCCTTGATGCCGGGCGACGATTCGATGCCGCTGGCGAGATCGACCGCCCACGGATGAACCGCGCGGATCGCGTCGCCGACGTTGTCCGCATTCAACCCGCCCGCCAGCAGGATCGGGCGACCGAGATCGCGAGGTATGCGCGACCAGTCGAAAGTCCTGCCCTGCCCACCCTGCTGGCCCGGCGGATGGCCGTCCAGCACGAAGCCCGCTGCGTGGGCATGTCCGATCGCGATTGCGCGGACATCAAGATCGCCGTTCATGCCAAGCGCCTTGAGGTAGCGCACTTCGAAAGATTCGCAGAATGCGGCACCTTCCATACCGTGGAACTGCACGAGATCAGGTTGCACGCCGTCTATGATCGCACGCACCGTTTCAACCGGCAGGCTGTGGACCAATACGACGGCGTCCACGAATGCGGTCAGCACATCGCGAATCGCACGCGCGCGTTCCATCGACACACAGCGCGGACTGGACGGCGTCATCACCATGCCGATCGCATCGGCACCCAGCTCGCAAGCGAGCAACGCATCCTCGATGCGGGTGATACCGCAGATTTTTACGCGGGTACGGGACATCTATGGTTGGACGCGGGTCAGTCGCGTCCCTGCATGGTCACTTCGGACGGAAGCTTCCATTCTGCCGGATATCGAGGCCCGATGAAGGTCAACCCCTGTGGAGGCGCGGTGACACCAGCCAGAGTGCGGTCTCGCGCCGCCAACAACTCGGCGATCCATTCCACCGGTCGTTTGCCGCGCCCGACCTCCATCAGAGAGCCGACGATGTTCCGAACCATATGGTGCAGGAATGCGTTGGCCTCGATCTCCACGATCACATGCCCGTCACTGCGACGCACGCTTACTTCGATGACGTTGCGACGCGCGTGACGGGCCTCGCACGACACCGCCCGGAACGAGGAAAAATCCTGTTCGCCAACGAGACATTGTGCCGCCGACTGCATCGCATCGGCATCCAGCGGTACACGTTCCCATGAGACGAAACGGGCGTCGAGCGCAGGGCGAATCGAACGATTGAGAAGCACGTAGCGGTACCGCCGCGCGCGAGCGGAAAACCGTGCATGAAAATCGTCAGGCATCGCCTGCGCCCACAGCACGGCGATGGCGATCGGCAGGCGGGAGGTCGCGCCGAGCAGCCATGCGCGGGCGTCGCGGTCGACATGGGTGTCGAAATGCACGACCTGGCAACGCGCGTGCACTCCGGTATCGGTGCGACCGGCACAGGTCACCTCGACCGGGTGGGCTGCAACGAACGACAGCGCCGTTTCCACTTCGGCCTGCACGCTCGGTCCATGCGCGAGCCGTTGCCAGCCGAAATAGTCGGTGCCATCGTATTCGATGCCCAGCGCGACGCGTTGGGTCAACTCGACGTCTCGGCCATAAGTCGCTTGGCTTCGTCCTTTTGCGTCTGCGAACCTTCCTCCAGCACTTCCTCGAGCATCGCACGTGCACCGACCGGATCGCCCATGTCCATATAGGCCCTCGCAAGATCGAGCTTGGTATCGACAGGATCGTCGCTGAAGGCGGGCTCCGAAGACGCGGCGTAGGCAGGCTCCGGTGTCGTTTCAGGCATTGGCTCCATGGTCGCGAGCGGCACATCGGCCATCGGTTGGCCGTGCTCCGGATCCGGAATGTTTTCGGTATCCGGGGCTGCGGTGCCCGGAACGTCTGGCGCACGGACTACCACACCCTCATCGACGGGCTGCCGCAACGCCGTAAGGCCGTACGGATCTTCATGCGATTGGACAGGCTGCAATCCGGACGGTAACGCGAACAGAGGATTACCTGGAGCGATTTCCTCGCCCATCACGGCCACCTCGTGCCATTCCATGCTGCCCGGATCCTCGATGTGGGCATGCATGGCTTCGGCTGCTGCGATAAATCGCGCAGTGTCACCTTGTGCGTAATACAACCGGCACAGTGCGAGATGGATATCGAGGTTGTCGGGATCCTGCTCCAGTTGCGCGCGCAGGGAAGCCTCATAGCCGGGTGCGCCAGCGACCGGTGATACGTCATCAGGATCGGGCAGCGGACCGCGCCCTGCGCCAACGACTTGACTACCGCGCCGACGGCGCAGCAGGAAGCCGATTACGATCAGCGCCAGCACGATCAGGCCTGCGACAATCCACGTCACCGGACGTTGGAACCATGAGTTCGCCGAGGCGTGTGGTTTGCCCGCAACATGCTCGCCGACGGTCCGCATGCTGGTGGCTGCGTTCGAGACTGGCTTGGTAATGGTGGCGGGTGGCTTGGCAGCAGTGGGCGCAGCGATCGCGGCCGGGGCGCCGGACTGTACCGCTGCCAGTTTGTGCTGGAGCTCGGCGACCGTGGCGTCCTTCAGGCTCAGCAACTTGTCGGACTTGCCGGCGATGTCCTTGAGGCTGTGCACGCGCGATTCCAGGTCTGCGTTGGACTGGTTCAGGCTGATCAGAGTGCCGCGTTCGGTCTGCAACCGCTGTTGCAGGCCCGACACCGTTTCACTCCCGGTGCCACCCGCAACCCCCGGACGATTGCCGGCGCCACTCGCTTCTCCAGTCGGCGGAACCAGCGCAAGATGGTCCGATGCCGGCGCAGCAGGGCCGGGCTGCGGAGCCGTTCTGGCGGCGGCCTGCGCTGCCGATCCCTCGACCACCGTCGTGGGGTGGGGCTTCACGGCGCGCCACGCTTCGTACTGACGGTGCACCTCGGCATTCGCTTCGGCAATGCTCGTCTTGTCGATTTCGTCGCGGGTCGGTATGCGCAGAATCGCATCTGCCTTGAGATTGTTGATGTTGTTCTTGAAGAAAGCCTTCGGGTTCGCGGATTTCAGGGCCATCATCAATTGGTTGATGCTGACATTGGTGTCCTTGCTGGCATCCCTGGCAATGCCATACAACGTGTCTCCTCGGTGCACCGATATCTGCTGCCCGGGCTGAACCGCGGCCGCGGGGGGCGGCTGCGGCTGCGGCGTGACACGAGGCTTCGGAGCGGCCTGCGGCTGAGCCGGCCTCTGCGGTTGCGGCTGCGGTTGTGGTTGCGGCTGCGATTTGGACTGGAGCTGTGCCGCAGGTTGCGGAAACTCCGATTGCGGAGGCAACTCGGCCGGCTGCGTTGGTGGGGGTGCCGCGACCGGTGCGCTCGCAGCCGGCGCCATCTGCACCGCGGGCGCGGGTGACGCGATCACCGGATTCAACAGAACCACGAACTCGCGAATCTGTTTGCCTTGCCGGGTATTCACCTGAACCAGGAAATCGAGATACGGATCGGTAATCGGCTGACTGCTGGTGACCAGGATCAGCTTCTGCCCGTTGTTGTCGGTAACCACATGAAACCGCAGCGTCTGGTCGGTCGGCGTGAGTTGCAGGCCGGCACGCGCAAAATCTTCAGCCGACGCCAGCCCGACGGTCAAGCCGTCCAGTTCGGTCAGGTTCTTCGGATGCACCGGGATCGCGGCGACGAGCGCCTGGTTCAGCGCCGACTTGACCTGGATCTGCCCCAACTGGAGCGCCCACGCAGGTGCCGTGGCCATGGCCATCAATGCGACAGTTGCAATGCGGAGTTTGAACTTCATGGAACACAACCCCTTCCGACAACAGGGCACTCAGGAACCAGCCGCCACACCCTCACGTCCCCGCGCGCAGCGCAAGGGTATTGCAGAATCCGCCAATCACCAAGCCTGCCGGCGTTACCGCAGGACCCGGCAAGCTCGCGACGGTCAATGACCGGTCGAGGATGCTGACCCCGGACCGCCCGCCGCCTGCAGTTTTTCCTGCAACGCCGCGATCTCGTCGTCACGCTGCTGCAACTGTTTCCGACGATCGGCGTTTTGCTGCTCCAACCGTGTCACTTGTGCCTGCAGCTCGGTATTGTGGGCGCGAGCTGTCGAAACCTTCGCGTCGACTTCCTTCAACTGCGCCTGCATCTGCTTTCTGTCGTGGATGCCGATGGCCGAGACGCCAGGCTCTCCGACCGGCGCAGCTTGAACCATCATCGAAATACCGGTGCCAAGCACGGCTGTGCCGAGCAGTCCGGCCAACATGACCTTGCGTTGCAACATCAAGATCCACCTCATCTTCATCCTCCCGGCTGCATTCATGCTTACCCGAAATCACTGCATCGCTGCCGCGGGGCTAGGTGTCGACCGCAGCAGGTCATTCAGAGACTTCAAAGATACTCGCGAACCAATATCTCCGCGACCTGCACCGCGTTCAGCGCCGCGCCTTTGCGGATATTGTCGGAAACCACCCACAAATCCAACCCGTTCGGATGCGAGATGTCCTCCCGGATACGACCGACGAACACCGGATCCTTGCCTGCAGCGTGGCCGACCGGGGTGGGGTAGCCACCGGCCTTGCGCTCGTCCACCACCACCACGCCGGGCGCGGATTCGAGCAGCGCTCGCGCGGCATCCGCCGTGATCTTGTCTCGCGTCTCGATATGCACCGCCTCGGAATGGCCGAAAAACACCGGAACACGCACCACCGTGGGGTTCACCTGGATCGCGTCGTCCTCGAGGATCTTGCGGGTTTCCCAGACCAGTTTCATTTCCTCGCTCGTGTAGCCGTTCTCCAGAAAATCACCCCCCTGCGGAATCACGTTGAACGCAATCTGCACCGGAAACTTCGCAGGTTCCACTTCCAAGAAGTTGAGCAGGTCGGCGGTCTGGTGACCGAGCTCCTCCATTCCGGAGCGCCCCGCGCCGGAGACGGATTGATACGTCGCCACGTTGATGCGCTCGACGCCCACCGCGCGGTGGATCGGCGCCAGGGCAACCAGCATCTGCATGGTCGAGCAGTTCGGATTGGCGATGAGGTTGCGATTGGTATATTCGGCGATCGCGTGCGGATTGACCTCGCTCACGACCAAAGGCACGTCGTCGAGGTAACGGAATTCCGAAGTGTTGTCGATCACCACCGCACCCGTCTCGGCAGCGCGCGGTGCGTGCTCGCGGCTGACCGAACCGCCCGCCGAGAAGAACGCGATGTCGATTCCGGAAAAATCGTATCCAGCCAGATCGCGCACGGTGATCTGCTTGCGCCGAAACTTGAGTTTGTTGCCGGCCGAACGCTCGCTGGCAAGTGGCACCAGCTCGCCGACCGGGAACCCGCGTTCCTCGAGGATTGACAGCAGGCTTTCGCCGACTGCGCCTGTGGCACCCACCATTGCGACGTTGTAGCGCTCTCGTTTGCTCATGATTTGCGTATCCCGAAACCCCTCTTGACCGCGTGTTTTGCACGGATCACCACCGATCCGGAAATCGTTGCATCAATCCGTATCAACTCGTGGCGATTCGTGGCGTGTTGGTGATTCTCAAGCAATCCTCGGCGTCACCTCGCCGACATCCCCGCACTGCGCGCGATGCCGGAGTGCCTGGTCCATCAGCACCAGCGCCACCATTGCCTCGGCGATCGGCGTGGCACGAATGCCGACGCAGGGATCGTGGCGGCCCTTGGTACGGACATCGACTTCCTCGCCTGCAACGCTCACGCTGCGCCCAAGGGCGGGGATGCTGGACGTCGGTTTCAGCGCCAGCGCCACGAGGATGTGCTGCCCACTGGAAATTCCACCCAGTATGCCGCCCGCATGGTTGGACACAAAGCCGTCCAGACGCATCTCGTCGCGGTGCTCGCTGCCCTTCTGGGCAACACTGGCAAAACCCGCACCTATTTCGACCCCCTTGACCGCGTTGATCGACATCAGCGCCGAGGCCAACTCGGCGTCGAGTTTGCCGTACACCGGCTCGCCCCATCCAGGCGGCACACAGGTCGCCACCACGTTTATGCGGGCCCCACACGAATCGCCAGCCTTGCGCAGCGCGTTGATGCATTCCTCCAGCTCGGGCACCTGCGCCGCGACAGGCCAGAAGAAAGGATTGCTTTCGACCACCCCGAAATCGATGGCCGCGGATTGGGTGAGGTTCGGCACGATGTCGTCCATCTGCGCCAGCCAACCGTGTACTTCGACGCCATGTTTTTCGCGCAGCCATTTCTTCGCGACCACCGCCGCGGCGACCCGCATCGTGGTCTCCCTCGCCGATGCACGCCCGCCGCCGCGCGGATCGCGGATGCCGTATTTCTGCCAGTACGTGTAATCGGCATGCCCCGGCCGGAAGGTCCGTGCAATTTCGTCGTAGTCCTTTGAACGTGCATCGGTGTTGCGAATCAGGAGCGCGATCGGCGTACCAGTCGTTTTGCCTTCGTACACCCCGGACAGGATCTCCACGGTGTCGGCCTCGTGACGTTGAGATGTGAAACGCGACTTGCCGGTCGCGCGCCGCGCGAGGTCGTGGACGAATTCCTCAGGCGCGATCACGATGCCGGGCGGACAGCCGTCGATCACGCAGCCGATCGCCAGACCGTGCGATTCGCCGAAGGTCGTGACCGCGAACAATTTGCCGAAGGTATTGGAGGACACGTGGTTGAAACACGCCGAGGCAACAGCGACAGCTTACCCGCGACGGCGCCCGCTTGCGTGGAGCGCGGACCATTCGCGGTCGAGCAACGCGTAGATTGCGTCATCCGCCCACCCGTCGTCACAACGTACGCTCTCGATCAGATGGGCTTCCTTGCGCATCCCGAGTCGCGTCAGCAACCGGATGCTGGTGGCGTTGCGCGGATCGACCGAGCCGAAGGCCCGATGTTTGTGCAAGGTTCCGAAGACGAAATCCAGCATGGCACTCAGCGCCTCTGCCGCCAGCCCCCTGCCCTGGTGCGCAGGTGCCAGAGTGATACCCAGTTCCACCGTGGCTTCGCCCACAAAATGCAGCCCGAGGTCGCCTACCAATTCATCGTCTTTGCGCAGGCGAATGGCGCGTTGGAACCATGTGCCCGGCGCGTCGTGCGCAATACCTTGTTGCTGTTGGATGAAGTGCAGTGCACCCTCCATCGAAGCCGGTCGCCAGCCTTGATAGCGGCTGACTTCGGGATCGCTCCGATAGCGGAACAGGGCCTCGGCGTCCGGCTCGCCCAACGCATCCAGCCGCAATCGAGGCGTCAGCAGTTCCATCAGGCCCCCCGCGAACGCGCGGCCGCGTCAATCGCTTCGGCATGCTCGACCAACTCACGGCGCTCCAGCGCGAACACCCCCATCGGGCCAACCTTGAATTCGAGCCACACGAACGGAACTTCCGGCAGCAGTTCGACCAGTGCATGTTCGCTTTCGCCCACTTCGACGATCAACACACCGGCATCCGCGAGATGCGCTGGCGTGTCGCACAGGATACGCAATGCGATGTCGAGTCCATCCGCGCCTGCCGTCAGCCCGAGTCTGGGTTCGTGCGCGTACTCGCCCGGCAATGCTGCGTATTCGGCATCGGTGACGTACGGTGGGTTCGAGACGATCAAATCGTAGCGCTCGCCGGTCAGCCCCGCGAACAGGTCGGATCGGATCGCACGCACTCTCTTGTCGACACCGTGCAACGCGATGTTCTCCCGCGCGAGCGAGAGGGCGTCGTCACTGACGTCCGCGATATCCACCTGCCAGTGCGGGTTATGCGCCGCCATCGCGATGCCGATGCACCCCGAACCGGTGCACAGATCCAGCGCGCGCTCGGCGTCGCGCCCATCCAGCCATGGCGAGAATCCACCTTCGATCAGTTCCGCGATCGGCGAGCGCGGCACCAGCGCGCGCGGATCGGACTTGAATGGCATGCCGGCAAACCATGCTTCGCCGACCAGGTACGCAACCGGTTCGCGCGTTTCGATACGCCGTTCGACCAATACCAGCACGCGGGATTTCTCGTCGGTCGTGACCCGCGCGTTGCCATAAGCCGGAGGCAGATCCGACGGTAGATGCAGGCTGGACAACACGAGGTGTGTCGCCTCATCGATCGCGTTGTCGTGGCTGTGGCCGAACGTCAGCCCTGCCGCATTGAAGCGGCTGGCGGCATAACGGATCAGGTCGATGATCGTGGCAAGCTCGTCGGTCATGGCGGTGTTTATGCGAAAACGCGAAGTATAGATGCCGACACCGCGGCTACACTTTCGGCATGACGCTTTCCACCCGCCTTCAATACCTGGTTCCGCAAAAAACCCTGAGCCGCATCGTGCGGGCTGCAACACGCTGGACCTGGCGGCCATGGAAGGATTTCCTGATCAGCAGCGTGGTGCGTGCCTATCAGGTCGACATGACCGAAGCGGCGCAATCCGATCCTCGCTCGTACCGGAGCTTCAATGCGTTCTTCACACGTGCCTTGCGCGAGGGCGCGCGACGCGCGGAGGGCGACGCCGCCACGGTCGTGAGTCCTGCCGACGGCAGGATCAGTCAGATCGGGAGAATCGCCGACGGCCGCATCCTGCAGGCCAAATGCCGCCACTATACCGTTGGCGAACTGATCGCCGACGATGCCACGGCGGATAACTACCGTGAAGGACGCTTCGCGACGATCTATCTGTCGCCGCGCGACTATCACCGCGTACACATGCCTCTGGATGGCAAACTGATTGAAACCGTACATGTACCGGGGCGGTTGTTCAGCGTCGCGCCGGGGCCGGTTGCGGACATTCCGCATCTGTTCGCACGCAACGAGCGGCTGGTGTGTCATTTCGAAGGCACACAGGGGCCCTTCGTGGTGGCGATGGTCGGCGCGATACTGGTATCGGGCATCACCACCGTCTGGAATGGCCCGGAGGTTCCGCCTTATGCACAAGTGGTGACCCGACACGATTGGCGCGGTCACGGAATCCGGCTGGCACGCTTGGCGGAGATGGCGCATTTCGAGATGGGTTCGACCGTGATCGTGCTGTTGCCAACGGCTGGCCGATTCGACCCGAAATTCGTCAGCGAAGCACACGTTCAGGTCGGCCAGCGGTTGGGGGATTTGTAGCCAGCCCCTGTTCAAGGCACAATCGCGGGACACAGGGGGATGGTGGGTCTGCGTGAGGAACCTGACGTTGGTCTCAGAGCATCCGAAATCGGGGGGCAATTACCTCCGGCGCCTTGTTACGCGCGTCACGGCCGTGGGCCGCAGCGCGCGGCTGCGGCGTCAACTCACCGAAATCGAGGAGCGCAGCCTTGAACTGCCGCGCTCTTACCGCAAACAACTCGCCGAGTTGATCGGTCGCGAGTGCGATAATGTCGCGCATAGCCCCGATCCCTCGACGTATGGCACCCAAACCGAAAATGGCGTCACGACCGGCGGTCTCGACGTGGGTTACGACCGCGCCCGTTCGGACAACGTGCAGGTCCGCATGCGTGGTCTGGCGCTATGGCTGGCGTTGGTGTACCACGAGACCAGCAATGTCGCTGCGCCGGAAAACGAGGAACTGCACCGCCACATACTGCGCGTCATGCGTGAACTGAAAGTATTCTCTTCGCGCGTTGAGACCAGCGGGAACAGGGCTTGATGCCGCACACATCGTCGGATCGCATGGACGCTGCCAATTCCCGCGCGGTCACGCGCATGCCATGATCGAATTCGGACACGCAACCCACGCCGGGCTGCATCGCGAGCACAACGAAGATACCTATTGGGCGGATGCACAGCTCGGCCTGTTCCTTGTCGTGGATGGCATGGGCGGCCACGGGCGCGGCGAGGTGGCCGCCGCCATCGTGCGCGACACAGTGGTGGACGCCGCCCTCGCGGAACGCGAATTCGACACGGCCATCCGGGGCGCCGGCGAAACCATCGCAACATGGGTATCCGAGGCAACGGGAAGCTCGCCCATGGGAGCAACCCTGGCATTGCTGAAAGTCTGGCCCGATGGGTTCGAAGTCGTGCGAATCGGCGACGCGCGCGTCTGTCTTTTTCAGCACGGCCGCTTGCAAGCGATGTGCGGAAACGACTCCGCCGTTGCGATCCACCACGATGAGCCACCATCGATCGGCGTTCTGGCATCAGGTGACGCGGAACGCAACCGGATTACCCAGGCGCTCGGTATCACACCGTCAGAGGATCTTTCTACCAGACCATCGTTTGGCATACCGGAACGCGGCATGCAATTCCTGCTCTGCACCGATGGCCTGACCGAGGAGTTGGACGATACGCATATCGCAGCGGTACTTGCGCGTACCGATCTCGCTGCACAGGAATGCGTGGACCATCTGCTTCTGGCAGCTCTGGATGCTGGCGGCCGCGACAACATCAGCCTGATACTCGTTCGGGTTTTATAGAAACACTGCGATCGGCATAACGGAAGACAGCGCCCACACTATCCCGCGGCGGTCTCCTCGCGCCGCCACAGACTGCCACTTGCACTGGTCTTGTCCAACTCATCCAGCCTCACGGCATGCGCAGCCGTTTCAACGACCGTCGCGCGCAGCACACGGGGCCGCGCGGCCAGTTGATCGATTGCCAAGTCCCGCATCGTGGTGCTTCGCTGCGTGCCCGGCGCGTCGCCTCCGAGCGCCAGCGCGGTCTGTCCGGCAGTCATCGCAACCCAGACGTCGGCCAGCAGATGCGCGTCCAGCAAAGCACCATGCACCTCACGGCGGCTGTTGTCGACACCCAGCCGCTTGCACAGAGCGTCCAGCGTGTTCTTCTGGCCCGGATACTTCTTGCGCGCCATGTCGAGGGTATCCACGACTACGGCGTGATCGGCAAGCCTGCCATGCGCGGCTCCCGCCCGCTTCAGTTCGTCGTCCAGGAAGGCGGTGTCGAAGGCGGCGTTGTGGATCAACAATTCCGCGCCATCGATGAACGCCACGAAATCGTCCGCGACATCGGCAAACTTCGGCTTGTCGCGCAGGAACTCGTCGGTGATGCCGTGCACCGCTACCGCACCCGCATCAATAGCCCGTTCGGGATTCAGGTAGCGCTGAAACGTCCGCCCGCTCGGACGTCGATCCACCAATTCCACGCAGCCTATTTCGATCACCCGATGTCCGCGCTCCACTTCGAGTCCGGTCGTTTCGGTATCCAGCACCACCTTGCGTGTCATGCCAATTCCTTGAATTCTTCGGCTTGCGCGCGCGCGGCGCGGTCGACCCGCTCGTTTTCAGGATGTCCGCTGTGCCCGCGCACCCACGCCCAACGCACCCGATGGCGCTCGCTTGCAGTAGCCAGACGTTCCCACAGATCCTGATTCTTGACAGGCTGGCGCCCGGCGGTGCGCCAACCGTTCGCGCGCCACTTTGCCAGCCATTGCTCGATGCCCTGCCGAACGTATTGCGAGTCGGTAGTAAGGAGCACATCGCAATCGCGCTTCAGCGACTCCAACGCCATGATCGCCGCCATCAGTTCCATGCGGTTGTTGGTAGCGTTCGCCTCACCGCCCGAAAGCAGTTTTTCCGTGCCGCGCCAGCTCAGCAGCGCCGCCCAGCCGCCTGGTCCAGGATTGCCAAGGCAGGCGCCGTCGGTAAAAACCTCAACGGTATCGCTCCCGCTCATGCGCATTGCCGACGGGCACCCGGCAGCACGGGTTTGGCTTCGACCGCACGGCGGCTGGATGCCGGCTTGCGCAGTGGTATCGCGGTCACGACACGCCGGTGTGCCTCGAGTACATAGGCGCCCCCGATGCCGCGTACCAGCCATCCCGGCATGCCGGCCGCGCCTCGCATGCGCGGCCAGGGCGAACCACAACGCAGTGCTGGGGCAACATCGAGATCCGCGGCACGCAGCGCGCGCTCCCATCGCCCCGGGGCGATACCCGTCTGCCACAGGGAGCGCGGATGCAACCCCGCGATCAACAAGGTCCCGTGGTTGGCGAGCACCCGTGCAAGTTCCCCGGCGACACCTTCGGGGGCAACACCGGCGCGGTCCGCAAAACGCACCAGCACCGCGCAGAAGGATTCATCGCCGAACGGAAGTTCATCGGTAGCGGCACGCAGCGGGCCGTGCCAGCCAGTGCCTCCGGGGCCCGGATGCAGGGTCGTCCAGCGCGCCACGCCCGCAACCAAGGGTTCCGGCATGGCGATGCCATCCAGCAGCAAGGCATGCGTCCCTGCGACCCGCACGAGACGAGCTGCGCAGATCGCCGACGCATCGGCGCCTATCGCCGCAAGGGCGGGGTCGTCCGTATCGAATTGGCGTGCAGGCATCATCGATTGCAATCGCAACGAAATACGAAGGAAGCAAGCTGAATCAATATTGTGACGGATTCATGAGCGGACGGTAAGCGGACAGCTTGAATTAACGGCTCGCTAACGAGCGCGAGCGGTGTGACTGTTAAGGTCGCGTCTTTTGGCCGCCCCGACCATGCTGCCACTGCGCCCCGTACCCGCCCTGCGGGACAACTACATCTGGCTGCTGTCCGAGCCCGCGTCGGGTACCGCGCTGGTAGTGGATCCGGGTGAGGCGCAGCCCGTACTGCGGGCGCTTGACGCGGACGGCCTTTCATTGGCTGCCGTTCTGCTGACCCACCATCACGCGGATCATATCGGCGGAACCCTCGAACTCGCGGCGCGTTTCCCGGACGCCACGATCTACGCACCGCGCGACGACCGTATCCCCGGTGCCGTTCGGCGCGTGGGCGATGGCGACGTGGTCGAAATCCCCGCACCCACCGCGCGTTTCGAGGTCCTGGAGGTCCACGGCCATACCCGCAGCCATATTGCGTATTACGGCGAGGGTCTGCTGTTCTGCGGCGATACGCTCTTCAGCCTCGGCTGCGGCCGCATGTTCGAAGGCACACCATCCGAAATGCTTGCCTCGCTCGACCGCCTGGCCGGTCTGCCGGACGATACCAAGGTTTGTTGCGGGCACGAATACACCGTCGCCAACGCGGCCTTCGCCTTGACAATCGAACCGGACAACCTCGCGCTCCAGACTCGCGCGGAGTCTGCCCGCTCGATGCGCGAACGCGGCGAACCGACCCTTCCCGCAAAACTTGGCGACGAACGCGCCGCCAACCCGTTCCTGCGGGTGGATGCCATCGACCGTGGGCGCATCCCCTGGCCAAGCGCGACAAAACCCGGCACCGGCCGCGTCGACCGATTCGCGGCGTTGCGGCTCGCCAAGGACAGCTTCCGCGCATGAGCACGCGACACGCCAGTCGGCTGGCGGCGACGCTTGTCGCCTGCGCGGTGCTCGCCGCCTGCGCGATCGGACCGACCAAGCCACCGCCAAAACCGGCCGTGGTGATCCCGCGCCCAGAGTCGCCGCCGACAACAGTGGCTCCGCTTGCGCGCAAGGCAGAAGCCAACGGCGAACCCTGGGCCAACCTTACCGCCAGCTTCGTGATGCACGATTGCAATGATTCGCCGCTGGTTCGCGCCAGGTTGGCCATGTACACCCGCTCTCCTGCGCATTTCGAGCGGATGTTGCAGCAATCGCTGCCGCTGATGATGTACGTGCAAAAGCAGTTGCAGGTTTCCGGAATCCCTGGTGAATTCGTGATGCTGCCGATGCTGGAAAGCTCATACAATGCATCCGAACCCAGCCACCGCGGCGACCCGGCGGGGATGTGGCAACTGATGCCCCATACCGCACGCGCGCTTGGCGTCGCGGTCAACCACCATTACGACGGCCGCCTGGACCCGGTCGCATCGACCAGGGTCGCGATCGACATGTTGACCGCACTTGACAAGCAATTCGGCGACTGGCGGCTCGCCGACATGGCCTACAACGCAGGACCGTATGCAGTACTCGGCTCCCTGCGCGAACATCCGGACATCGGCGCCGGCCCGATCCCCGACATCCCGGTAAGTTCCACCACCCGCAACCATCTTGCCAAGCTGATGGCGTTGAGCTGCATCCTGCGCGAACCGGCACGTTTCCACATCGAGCTGCCGCAGGCATCAGACGTCGAACGGCTTGCAACCATTGAGGTCCCGGCGGGCGCCCGCTTGCGTGCCACCGCGAGCATGGCGGAAATTTCCGAAGCCAGATTGCGCGCATTGAATCCCGGTTATCTTGGCGCCAGCGTTCCCGCGGACAGCCCTGGTACGTTGCTCCTGCCCACGGCCGCGACCGATGCATTGGCGGCGGCGCTGACAGTCGACACTTCGGAAACGGTAGCTCAGGTGGGGTCGCCGGAATCCACTTCAGGCGCCAGCGATGGCCTGGTACTGCCAGTCGAGCCCACCGAGCCGCCTGGCGCTGCGACGCCCACGAGCGACAGCGCACCTGCTTATCGCGCGCCCCGACATCGTGTCCGCAAGAGCGAATCGCTGTGGTCGATTGCGCGCCGCTACCACGTAACTGTTGATGAACTGAAGCGCTGGAACCATCTGCGTAACGACGACATTCGCCCCGGCGAAGAATTGCGCGTGCACGAGTAACCAACATGAAGCGCGGCGCCCGTCGCGTACAATGGCCCCTCCCGACTTTTTGCGATACGGAGCACTGCGGACATGGGTTTCCTCGAAGGCAAGCGCGCACTCGTCACCGGCATCCTCAGCAACCGCTCGATCGCGTGGGGGATCGCGCAGGCCATGCACCGCGAAGGCGCCGAACTGGCTTTCACCTATGTCGACGAAAAACTCCGCAACCGTGTCGATGATGCCGCGACGCAGCTTGGTTCGGACATCGTACTGCCCTGCGACGTCAGCCGCGACAGCGAAATCGAAACGCTCTTCGATACCCTCGCCAAACGCTGGGATGGTCTCGATATCCTGATCCATTCGATCGGTTTTGCGCCGCGCGAGGCGTTGCAGGGCGAATACCTGGACGGCCTGACGCGCGAGAACTTCAAGATCGCCCACGATATTTCCAGCTACAGCCTCGCCGCGCTCGCCAAGGCAGCGCGCCCAATGATGCAAGGCCGCCGCGCCGCGATCCTTACCCTCACCTATCTGGGCGCCGAACGCGCGCTGGCGTCGTACAACGTGATGGGGCTCGCCAAGGCCAGCCTCGAAGCCAATGTGCGCTATCTCGCTTACAACCTCGGCCCCAAGGGCACCCGCGTCAACGCGATCTCGGCCGGCCCGATCAAGACCCTCGCGGCGGCCGGTATTGCCGGTTTCCGCAAGATGCTCGACCACGTCGAGCGCGTTGCGCCGCTGCGTCGCAGCGTGACAATCGAGGAAGTCGGCAATGTCGCGGCATTCCTGTGCTCGGACCTTGCATCCGGCATTACCGGCGAAGTGACCTACGTCGATGCAGGCTACAACACCCTTGGTATGGCCGGGCTCGAGCTCGGCAACTGACTGCAAACCGCCGGCCCACGGACGGCACCCAAACGCCTCTCGTCAAAGGCGTTGCTTGGCGACCTCGATCTTGCTCTGTTTCCGCAGCACGTCGAGGAAGGCCTGGATGTCGGCATTGCCGTAGGCACGTGCCATCTGCTCACGCAGGTAGCCCTGCGCTTCCGTCGGAACCTTGGAGGGATCGCCCGGCTTGACCGCGCTCAACACCACCAGGGCGTAATGTCCCTTCTCCATAGGCAAGAGCGCCTTGGTATCGCCGCCTTTGGCAGGATGCGCCAATTCGAACACGGATTTCAGGAGATCGGAATCCACGTCTTGCGCGTTGCGAAGCACGTCGGTTTTCATCTGCACTTTCTGGCCAGCTTGCTGCGCCAGCGCGTCCAGTCCCGTACCACCTTGCAGCTTCGCGAACGCCGCGTCGGCGAGCTTCTTGGCCGAGGCGTCTACCCGCTGCTGGACGATCTCCTGCCTGATCTGGCCGCTGACCTCGGTGAGGGGCTTCGGCGCCGCCGGGACATGCTTGTCGAGGTGGATCACGACCATGTGGTCACTCCCCATGTCGATCGGGTCCGAGGTGTTGCCCTGCATCAGCACCATGTCTGAAAATGCGGCCTTCACCACCTTGGGATTGGCGGCGAGGCCGGTTTTGCCGCCGTCGCGCCCGAACATCGGGGTGGTCTGGATTGTCAGGCCGAGTTTCTGCGCGGCCGGCTTGAGCGAAGTCGGGTCGTTGTAGATCATGTCCGTCAACTTGCTGCCGACGTCCCGATAAGCGTCCTGGCGCGCGTCTTTCTTGGCCTCGCCAGCCAATTGGTCGCGCACCTGTGCGAAGGTCTCGGCATGGCCAGTGCGCACGTCGCGCAGATCGATGATGTGGTAACCGTCCGACGTCAGCACCGGGTCGGAGATCTCGCCCTTCTTCATTTTATCCAGCGCAGCCTGGAACTGCGGGCCGGCGTCGCCCTTCTGCAGCCAACCCAGATCGCCCCCTTGCCGCCTGGAACCCAAGTCGTCCGAATATTGCTCCGCGAGCTTGGCAAAATCAGAGCCCGACGCCTTCGCCAACTCGTCGACATGTTCCGCGGTGGCCAACGCGGCCTTCTTCTCCGCTGCAGTCGCCTTGGGGGGCACCTTGACCAGGATATGCGAAACCTCCCACTGCGGCGGGCTCACGAATCTGGATTTCTCCTTCTCGTAGCGTGCTTCCAAGGCCTTGTCGCTCAGGTCAGGCGTGGCCTTGATGGTCGCGGCATCAAGGTCGATGTAATTCACCGAAACCTGCTCTGGATTCATGAATTTGGATTGGTGGGCCTTGTAGTAATCCGCGACTTCCGCGTCGGTCACGTTGCTCTGCCCAGCGGTCGGCTGCGGTGGCGGCAGATCGACGAAACTGAAATCGCGCTGCTGCAGTTGCAGGCGCAGGAACGTTTCGGCCTCAGCCTTGGTGCTGAACGCAGTGGCAATGATCGCCTCGGGCACTTGGCGCGTCGCGAGATCGGAGCGTATCTCGTCCTGGAACTGCTGCGCGGTCTTGCCCTGCTGCGCCAGCCACGCGAGGTAGCTGCTGGAGTCGAACTTGCCGTTGACCTGGAACACGGGATACGACGCAATCTGGTCGCGAATTTCCCCGTCCGGGACCTTGATGCCCAACTTGTCGTTCTCGTTCAACAGCAGCTGCCGATTGATGACCTGCTTCAGCACGGCCTGCTTGACCTCGGGTTTCTCGAAGTCCGCGGCGTCCATTGTGTTGTCCGGCGAATTCATCTGCTGCTGACGGTAATTGTTGAAGGCGGTGTTGAAATCCTGCTGCGAGATTTCGTGACCGTCGACCTTGGCGACCCAAGTCGCGTTGCTCTGGCTGAAATAGCCCTCGATACCGAAGAACAGGAACGCGACGACCACCAAGACGCCGAAGATCGCGATGACGATCCAGCTCTTGAACATGTTGCGGATGGCTTGCAGCATGGTTACCGCCGTGACAGTCCGGTCCGGGAAACCGGGTATTGTAAGGGAAGCGCCCGCGCGGCGCGGGGCTGGTGGGTGCTGAGGGGTTCGAACCCCCGACCCTCTCCGTGTAAAGGAGACGCTCTACCGCTGAGCTAAGCACCCCATGTTGGCTTTCGGGTGAACCATCCATGGTTCGTCAAGATACGCCGAGTCCGGTACGCGCCCGGGCTCGGCTCCGACGAATCGGGCTGTACCGCTCGATTGGCGGGCGGCGCTTCCTGCGCCGGGTTCACATTACTTTGATGCATCCTGCCACGGTTCGCGCGGAAACGTCCGCGGGCAAGCCGTGCCAGCAATTCCATGTCCCCGAAAAGCTACGGCCGACGCGATGCGCGTCGGCCGCAGAAAATTTCGTGCGGCCGGCAAGAACCGGCCACGACACGACGATCAGTTCAACGCATCCTTCAACGCCTTGCCAGCCTTGAACGCCGGCACCTTGGACGCCTTGATCTTGATGGTGGCGCCGGTGCGCGGGTTGCGACCGGTACGCGCGGCACGCTTGCGCACCACGAAGGTGCCGAAGCCGACCAGTGAAACGTCGTCGCCCTTCTTGAGCGCGCGTTTGATCTGATCCGTTACGGCGTCTAGCGCACGTCCGGCGTCAGCTTTGGACAGGTCGGCGTGATCGGCAATTGCGTTGATCAATTCAGATTTGTTCATGGAGACTCCCTCTTGGGTTTCGAGCAGCCCGCGGAATGTTCGGTGGATGGACACGTTCCAGAAATCGATGGAGGCGTCCAGTCCGGTCGTGTTGCAGTTCCCGTATCGATGCGCAACTTTGATTCGTGCGTCGCACGGCCCAGTCTTTATACCAGCGCCCCGGAAGGGGCGCAATAAAGGCAGGGCTTGGATTTCAGCGCACCGACATGTCGCATGCAACCCTCAGTCCAAGGGATCACGTTACGCGACGAAATGCAAGTGCCACTGGAGATCGCCGCGCCGGCTTTAATGCGTACGTGCCGCGGCTCCGTCGTCCGTTGATTCGTGCGCGGTCTCGGGCACCAGTTTTCCCGTTTCCGTCGCTACCGGGTCAGCATGCGCCGGCAGCGGCGTCAGCGGGTGCTCCAGTGCGAGCTCCAGCACCTGGTCGATCCAGCGCACCGGATGTATCGTCAGGGCGTCGGTGATATTTTTCGGTATGTCGGCAAGGTCCTTCTTGTTTTCCTCCGGGATGATCACGGTGGTGATGCCGCCGCGATGCGCGGCCAGCAGCTTCTCCTTGAGGCCGCCGATCGGCAGCACCCGGCCACGAAGGGTAATCTCGCCGGTCATCGCGATCTCCGCGCATACCGGGTTTTTCGTCAGCGCCGACACCAGCGCCGTGCACATTGCGATGCCGGCACTCGGACCGTCCTTCGGCGTCGCACCTTCGGGTACGTGCACATGGATGTCGTATTTGTCGTGGAAGTCCGCCTCGATGCCAAGCAACTGACTGCGTGCACGCACGACCGATTGCGCGGCCTGGATCGATTCCTTCATCACGTCGCCGAGCTGACCGGTGAGAATCAGCTTGCCCTTGCCCGGCACCACGGTCGCCTCGATGCTGAGCAGGTCTCCGCCGGCCTGGGTCCAGGCCAGCCCCGTGACCAAGCCAATTTCGTTTTGCTGCTCCTTGCGGCCGAAATCGAAGCGGCGCACGCCCAGGTAGTGATCCAGGTTCGGTGAATCGACTTGAACCGATTCATCCCGCTTCTTCGATTTGGCCTTCTTTGCGCCTGTCTGGGAGCCCTCGATCTCTACCGGCGCCATCATCTCTTTCACCCTCTGCCGATCCTTCTTGTCGGTCTTGGCGTCGGCCGCCGCCAGGG
>JBOHYR010000149.1:0-21000 GCA_050737995.1 Rhodanobacteraceae bacterium | reverse complement strand
CCCGCAATCCCGGCGCCACCATCCTTTACGACGTGAAGTGCACCGGGCACCTGCAGCCCTTGATCCTGAAGGCCGGCGGCAGCCCGCTGATGTGGAAGACGGGGCACTCGCTTATCAAGGCCAAGATCAAGGAAACCGGCGCGCAACTGGCCGGCGAAATGAGCGGTCATTTCTTTTTTCGCGAGCGCTGGTACGGCTTCGACGACGGCGTGTACGCCGCGGCCCGCCTGCTGGAAATCCTCGCCGATGATCCGGAAGGGCGCACGCCCGAGGAGATTTTTGCGACCTTGCCCAAAGGCGTGTCCACGCCCGAGTTGCACGTCCAGATGCAGGAAGGCGACAATCATCCGTTCATTACTCGCTTCCGCGAAAGCGCGCAATTCGACGGCGCGCGCCTCACCACCATCGACGGCCTGCGCGCCGACTGGCCGGACGGCTGGGGTCTGGTGCGCGCATCCAACACCACCCCGGTGCTGGTGTTGCGCTTCGATGCCGACAATGCCGCGGCGCTCAAACGTATCCAGGATGCTTTTCGCACGCAACTTCTGGCCTGCGACAACACGTTGCAGTTGCCGTTCTAAAGCACGCGCGCAACGAGTCTCGCTCCCCCATCGGTTACAAAGGGGATCGCCGCAAAGCGATGGTGTGCTTTCCCTTTTCCTTCGGGGGGAGGATGGTGCGCAGCGCCGTGTGAAGACGCGGCGTGCGTTGGGTTCGCGGGCGTCCCCGTCGCTACGCACAAACCCCCTTCAAAAGAAGGGGGTTGCATACGTGATCGGCGGATAGACGCGATTGTTCGCGACGATCAGGACGCCGGCGGTTCTGCGCCCGTGAACTTCACCGCGGTCGCGCCGGTGATCGGCCCCGCCACGTGCGCCTGGTCGCTGATGAACAAGTGCACAGGTTTCTCGAACGTGAGCGGCCCGTTTACGGTGGCGCCAGGGCCGATCAGTATGCGAGGCACCTTGTTGCTGTCGAAGTGGATACCGAGGAACCCGCCTCCTTTGGACTTCTTGACCTTGATGCCGCCATCGACCACGGCATTGCCGGTGATATCGACATCCCCGTTCACGGTAGTGATGCCGTCGCCGATGTGCGCACCGTCGACCGTGATGTGGCCGTTGACGTTGGTGAGCGAACCCTTGACGGCCGAACCCGTCGCAAGGTCGAGTCCGCCGTTGACCGTGGTCGCATCGCCTGCGACGCTGGCGCCAGCGGCGAGGGTGATGGAGCCGTTGACAGTGGTGGCATCCTTGGCGCTGGCGTGTTCGTCCAGCGTGATGCCGCCGTTCACGGTCGTGGCATCGGAGACCTGACCTCCGCTGGCGATGTGGATTGAACCATTCACGGTATTGGCGTCGCCAGCTTTGGCGTTGGCCTCGACGCGGACTGCGCCGTTGACGGTGTTTGCATCGGAAACGCTGGAACCGGACGCGACATCGACCGAGCCCAGAACCTTGTTGTGGCCCGAGCCCATGTCGCAGGCAGCCACTGCGAGCGGCAAGGCCAGCAGTGCAAGGGCGTATGTGCAAAAACGAGCGGATCGCATGGAAACCTCCTGCGTTGTACGCGTGGGTCGGGAAGATCGTGCCTGACTATTGCGACGTTGCCAATAGGCCCAAGGTCACCGTGACTTTCGGAACCCCTGAAAGCCCACTGCGCGCGTATCTCGTGGGTCGGGGTGTCCGGAATGTTCATGTACCGATGTTTGCGATCCTGCCTGCGCGACAGCGGCATGCAACCTGTCTTGGCACACGACGGGTCCTCGGCGGTACCGTGCAGCGTATCGCTACAATAAACGGCATTTCTGAATGGACCCGCGTGATGCATACCCTCGTGATGATTCGCCACGGCCAGTCGCTGTGGAACAAGGAGAACCGTTTCACTGGCTGGGCCGATATCGACCTCACCGAACAGGGACGCCGCGAAGCGCGCGAGGCGGGCGAGCTTCTGAAAAAGGAAGGTTACGCGTTCGACGTCGCGCATACCTCGGTGCTGACCCGTGCGGTGCATACCTTGTGGGGTTTGATGGATGCGATGGACCTCGCGTGGCTGCCGGTGGTCACCGACTGGCGCTTGAACGAGCGTCACTACGGTGCGCTCACCGGATTGAACAAGGCCGAGATCGCCGCGATGCACGGCGACGATCAGGTACATATCTGGCGACGCAGCTATGACGTGCCGCCGCCGCCCCTGGACCCGAAGGACAATTTCTGCATCGACGATCCACGGTACGCGAAACTGGATCCCGCGCAGATTCCGTTGACCGAGTGCCTGAAGGACACCGTGGCGCGGGCGCTGCCGTACTGGCACGAGGTGTTGGCGCCAGCGATTCGTAGCGGCCAGCGCGTGCTGGTATCGGCACACGGCAACTCGATGCGGGCGTTGGTGAAATACCTCGACGGTATTTCCGACGCCGACATCACCGGCGTCAACATTCCGAACGGTGTGCCGCTGGTGTACGAATTCGACGACGCGATGAAACCGACCCGGCACTTTTACATGGGCGACAAGGACGCGATTGCGGCCAAGGCGGCAGCGGTGGCGGCACAGGGTCGGGCACGCACAGGCTAAAGTCGCCGCGCGTCGTCGATTATTGGTGGGCGGTTAGAGTCCAGACCGCCGCCAAGGCCACGCGACGACGAAGCTTGCCGCGCCGACAGCGGCAAGAATGGCGGGTGGCCATATCCCGTAGCGTGGCGACAGCGCGAAGATCAGGGCGGCACCCAGCAACAATGCGCCACCGAACGCGGCGGCCAGGATGCGACGCTGGACCTCGCGTTGCAGGACCCGCAGGTGTTCGAGTTCGCGCTCGCCGAATTGCAGCGGTCCGTTGCCTTCCGCGAGTTGTTCCAGTGCTCGATGGATCGTTTCGGGAATGAGAGGGGCGATCCGCAGCCACTCCGGGATACGCTTGCGGATTTCCTTGAATGCATGGCGGGCGCTGTAGCGGTCGGCGAGGATTCGCTTAAGTACGGGCTGCGCCACCGACCAGATGTCGATGTCGGGATCGAGCTGGCGACCCAGTCCCTCGACGTTGAGTAGCGTTTTCTGCAGCAGGATCAGTTGCGGCTGCAGCGTCAGTTCGAACTTGCGCGCAGTGCTGAAAAGTTTCGCGACCACTTCCGCCAGCGAGATTTGCGACAGCGGGCGCGTGAAGTATGGTTCGCACACCGTGCGGATCGCGGCTTCCAGTTCATCGACGCGGATGTTGCGCGGCATCCAGCCAGCGGCAATGTGCAGCTCCGCGATGCGGTGATAGTTGCGTTCGAACATCGCGATGAAATTTTCCGCGAGCCAGTATTGGTCTTCTTCCGGCAGCGAGCCCATGATCCCGAAATCGAGCGCGATGAATCGCGGGTTGCGGGTGCGCGTTGGGTCGACCCAGATATTGCCCGGGTGCGCGTCGGCGTGGAAAAAGTTGTCACGGAATACCTGTTCGTAGAACAGTCGCACGCCTTTTTCGGCAAGAGCGCGGCGATCTATCCCGGCCTTGTCCAGTGCCGCGACCTCGTCGGCGGGGATGCCGTGCACGCGCTCCATCGTCAGTACTTTCTCGCCGCTGTGCGACCAGATCACCTCGGGGACGTAAAGGTCGTCGGAGTTCTCGAAGTTGCGACGCAGGAGACTGGCGTTGGCACCCTCGTTCTGCAGGTTCAACTCGTTGTGCAGGGTGCGGGCGACCTCGTTGAACATGTCGCGCGGGCGTATCTTGTCCGCCTGGGGGTGCCAGCGTTGCACCAGCCACGCCAATGCATCCAACAATTCGAGGTTGTGGCGAATGTTCTTCGCCACATTGGGACGCAAGACCTTGACCACCACTTCGCGACCCAGGGGATGCGCGGTTGCAGGCCGCGCACCGGGTGAGGGCGCCGATGTTGCGTAAGGCGAGGGTGCGGGGTGCAGTCGCGCGGCATGCACCTGGGCAACCGAAGCCGATGCGAGCGGGGTTTCATCAAAGCTCGCGTACAGTTCGCCAATCGGCTTGCCCAGCGACTGCTCGACGATCGCGCGCGCCTCACTGCCTGGAAACGGTGTGACCTGGTCCTGCAAGTGCGCGAGTTCTTCGGCGACGTCCTCGGGGATCAGGTCACGACGGGTGGACAACACCTGGCCGGCCTTGACCCAGATCGGTCCAAGCTCCGTCAGCGCTGCCCGCAGACGTGCGCCGCGCGGCAACGCGGCGATCTGCTTGCGGGGGCGCGGCAACAGAACGCGCAACCACCGCAGCAGCCGCAACGCATGGTGTTCGTCGATCAGGTCGTCGACGCGGTAACGCACCAGTACCGCGGCAACGTGCAGCACGCGCGGCAACTGGCGCAGGCGAGTCATGGTTTGCCGTCCAGGTGACGAACGCGCGCGGCCAGTCGTTCGGTGCGTTCGCGCAGGTCGTCCACATCGTCGAGGAAGTCGTTCATTTCTGGATGCGGCACCGTGAGCCGGGCTTCATCACGCAACCAGTCGATGGTATCGTCGCGAAAATGGCGTGCACCGTCGCCGACCCATTGCGCGGCATCGCGCAACGCGCTGGCGATCGTGGTGCCGACCACTTCGCCGAACACCGCCGCGAACGCGGCCTCGAAATCGGGTTTGTAGTTACGCGCGAGTTTCTGCAACTGCCGCGCGAGTTCGGCGTCGCCCGCGATTTCGACCCTGCCTTGGGAACGCGCGTCGCCGTCACGTCCGAGTACCATCGCCAGCAACGAACCTGGGGTTGCCTTGACCTCGAAGTCGCTGGCGCTACCGTCATGGCCGGCTTCGGGTGGTGGCTCGATTTGCAAGGTGCTGCCGCGCGCAGCGATCGCAAACGCGACTTCGGGTCCACGCAGGTACACGTCGATCCGATGGCCTTCAAGCCTGCCAATCGCCTCGCGGGTGTCGGGGTCCAGTGCCACCAGCCGGTTCAAGGCCAGAGTTAGGGCAAGGCCGCCCAACTTGCGCAGCGGGCGGGGAATCCAGGCGTTAGGTTCGTGTTCGGCCATTCGCGCAATTGTATGTGCGATTGTCCCCGATCGCTGTCTGGCCAGACGGATAGCAGGCGTCGCCATCTTGCCCCCTGAGCACAAGAACTGTCGTCCATGGCCTGACTATTCACAATAGCGGCCCTTCGTTCAGCGCCCTCGCCCCGCGTGCAAACCTGCTCAGGTCGCTCCGGGGAAACCCAATTGTCGCCAAGCTTCGTAGACCGCGATCGCGACCGCATTGGACAGGTTGATGCTGCGGTTGTCGGGTTGCATCGGAAGGCGCAGACGCTGCGTTTCGGGGATGGACTGCAGGATAGCATCCGGCAGCCCACTGGTCTCGCGCCCGAACAGCAGTGCATCTCCCTCAGCGAAGCGTGTATCGGTGTAGCGCTGCGTCGCGTGGCTGGTGAATGCGAATACACGCGATTGATGCAGCATTGCAAGGCAAGCGGCAAGGTGATCGTGTGCCATCACATTGACGAATTCGTGATAGTCGAGTCCGGCGCGACGTAATTTGGCGTGATCGAGGTCGAACCCGAGCGGTCGGATCAGGTGCAGCGACGCTCCCGCGTTCGCGCACAACCGGATGGCGTTTCCGGTGTTGGGGGGGATCTCGGGCTGGTACAGGATGACGTGAAGCATGCGGCCATTATTGCCGCGGATCGCGCCCACGCGAACGCTCGCCCGGCGCAATTGTGCCGAACGCAAACGCGTGTGCAGCGCGTACTCCCTCACTTCCGATGTATCAATGAAGGCTGATCAAGATGATGCCGCACACGACGGCTGCCGCCGCCATGAAGAACATGCCCCGAATGAGAAACGCTTCTGCTTTCATGGTCCCCTACCCGTTGATGTCGACGCCGGGATGGCCCCGGCTCGGGATTCGAAGCATCGGGTATGCCATGGCTGCCCTCAACACCCGGAAATTTGCAGATTCGTGCGTCGGACAAGCCGGGGATGTGACCGGCATCGCACTTTCCGACGCGATACCGGGATCTACCAGGGCAGTTCGGCGCCGTCATAGGCGAGGAACTTGCCCGCATCCTGCGTCTCCGTGTGCTCGATCAGGCCGAGCAACGCATGCGCCGAATCGGCGGGAGAAAGGGTCGCGCTCTTGCCACCCATTTCGGTTTTCAGCCAACCGGGATGCGCGGCCAGCACCACGATCCCGCGGGGGCCAAGTTCCGCGGCCAGGCGTTTGACCGCCATGTTGAGCGCGGCCTTGCTCATTGCATAGCTCATCGTGCGAAAGCGGGCCGACTGCGCGATCGACGCAATCTGAGAGCTGATACACAGAACCCTTGGTTTATTGCCCAGCGCCAACAATGGCGCCAGCACCTGGGTGATCAGCAGCGGCGCACTCGCATTGACCGCGAAACTCTCGGCCAGCGCTTCGGCCTTGACGTTCCCGAAGCGCTCGCCCGAGACCAGCACGCCAGCATTGTTGACCAGAAGATCGATGCGTTGCAGGTGCTGTGCAGCCGCCCGCGGCAGCGCATCGATGGCATCCGGATCGGCGACGTCGAGCCGGTGGACCGCGAGCCGTTCGCCATGTGCCGCGCGCATCGCCATGAGTACGTTGGCGTTCGCAGGGTCGCGGCAGCAGGCCAGCACGCGCGAGCCGCGGTCCAGCAGTTCGGATACGAAGGCCAACCCGAGCCCGCGGTTGGCGCCAGTGACAAGGCTGCGCTGCATGGCTTTTTTCCGTGCTTGCCCACAGTGTAAACCCGGTGCCCATGTGCCGGGCTTTCGTTCGATTGCTTTGTCCCGTGCCCCCGGCTACGGTTTCAGGACAACTCAATGTCCGGGGAAGACTCAATCATGCGCACGCACTTGTTGGCGTGGTTCGCAGCGTTCGGTTTTACGTTGTTTGCCGGGGCGGGCCAAGCCGCCGATACGGCAGCAAGATCGATATGCCGTATACCAGTTTCATCCTGCCCAACGGATTGACCGTTGTGGTCAGTGAAGATCACAAGGCGCCGATCGTCGCGGTCAGCGTTTGATACCACGTGGGATCCGCGTACGAGCCGGAAGGCAAAACCGGCTTCGCTCACCTGTTCGAGCACCTGATGTTCCAGGGCTCGGAAAATCACAAGGACGAATACTTTCGTCCGTTCGAACTGGTCGGCGCCACCGGCATGAACGGCATCACCCGGCTCGACCGCACCAATTACTTCGAGACCGTGCCGACCAGCGCGCTCGACATGGCGCTGTGGATGGAATCCGAACGCATGGGTCACCTGCTGGGTGCAATCGGCCAGCCCGAGCTCGACGAACAGCGCGGCGTGGTCCAGAACGAGAAACGCCAGGGCGAGAACCAGCCCTACGGCCGTGCAATGGAAGATATCCAGGCCAACGCATTCCCGGCCAATCATCCGTATCACCACGACACCATCGGTTCGATGGCGGATCTGAATGCCGCTTCGCTCGACACCGTCAAGCAATGGTTCAAGGACTATTACGGCGCCGCCAATACACGCTCGTGCTGGTGGTCGAAGTCCGCGTCATCGATGCTGACGGCAATCCGGTGAAATGAGTTGACCGATACCCCTCTCCCGTCGGGAGAGGGGTTTGGTTTTGCCGGACAAGTTCTTGCTCAAGTCGCCGTAGAATGGTCACATGAACGATCCCCACGCTCATGGCGGTACCACGCACTTCGGCTACCGCGAAGTTCCTGTCGCCGAGAAAAAGAAGCTCGTTGGCGAAGTGTTCTCGTCGGTGGCCGGCAAGTACGACGTGATGAACGACCTGATGTCGTTCGGAATCCATCGCCTGTGGAAGCGGCATTTCATTGCGACGTCGGGCGTGCGTCCGGGTGACCGCGTACTCGATCTCGCCGGCGGCACCGGCGACATCGCCGCGCTGCTGTTACCGCGCGTTGGCAAAGCGGGTGAGATCGTCATCGGCGACATCAATGCAGCGATGCTGGGGGCGGGCCGCGATCGCCTGCTCGACCGCGGCTTGCTGGAAGGGTTGCGCTGGGCGCAGCTCAATGCCGAGGAGTTGCCGTTTCCGGACAACTCATTCGATGCGGTGACCATCGCCTTCGGTCTGCGCAACGTCACCGACAAGGGCAATGCACTCGCTGAGATGCATCGGGTGCTGAAGCCCGGCGGACGGGCGTTGATCCTCGAGTTTTCACGCGTCAATCAGGAGTGGTTGAAGCCGCTTTACGACTTCCATTCGTTCCGGGTACTGCCGCGGATCGGCAAGCTCGTTGCCCACGACGAGGCCAGTTACCGTTACCTCGCCGAGTCGATCCGGAAACACCCGGACCAGACCACCCTGAAGGCGATGATGGAAACCGCCGGATTCAGCAATGTGCAGGTGCGCAACCTTTCCGCGGGGATCGTCGCGATCCATCGTGGCTACAAAGTTTGATCGTGCGCGAGCTGTATCCCGAAATCGAGCCTTGCCGCACCGAGCGGTTCCCGGTCGGCGACCGTCACACGTTGTACGTCGAGGAGTGCGGCAATCCGGACGGCCTGCCGGTGGTGTTTCTGCACGGTGGCCCGGGCGCGGGGCTGGCACGCTACCACCGTCGTTTCTTCGATCCCGCGCGCTATCGCATCGTGCTGTTCGACCAGCGCGGCGCCGGCAAGTCGACACCGTTTGCAGATCTGACCGACAACACAACTTGGGACGTGGTCGCGGATATTGAAAAGCTTCGTGTCCACCTTGGTATCGAGCGCTGGATTGTGTTCGGGGGTTCGTGGGGATCGACGCTCGGCCTCGCGTACGCAGAAACCTGTCCCGAGCGCGTGCTGGCGTTGGTGCTGCGCGGCATTTTTCTCGGCCGTCCCGACGAAATCCGGTGGCTGTATCAGGAAGGCGGAGCATCACGGATATTTCCCGAGCATTGGCAGCGTTTTTCGGCGCCGATTCCACCCGAAGAACGCGGCGACATGCTTGACGCATACTGGCGGCGACTGACCAGCGAGGATGAGACCGGGCGCATCGCCGCGGCGCGGACGTGGGGAGCATGGGAAGGTGGCGCGCTCACGCTGATCGAAAGTCCCGAGACCGAAGCCGAATTTTCCGCGCCGGAAGTTGCGGTGAGCCTCGCACGGATCGAGGCCCACTACTTCCGCAATAACCTGTTCCTGGAACCGGACCAGTTGCTGCGCGACATCGGGAAGATCCGCGATGTTCCCGCAACCATCGTGCACGGCCGCTACGACATCATCTGCCCGGCCAAGAGCGCCGTCGACCTCCACGAGGCGTGGCCGGAAGCCGACTTCCACATCGTGCTGTCGGGCCACGCTGCTTCGGAACCGGCGATCGTCGACAAACTGGTTCAGGCGACCGACAAGCTGGCCGATCGGCTCGCCTGATCCAGACAAGAATCGGATGGCGCGCATCTTCGTGCGTGTGGAAACTGCACGCTTTCCGCAGCGGAGCACACGATGTTGACCTTGTTCGATTACCTGCCGTCGCAAGACGCCTGGAAGGTGCGCTTGCTGCTCAACCAGCTCGGTCGCCCCTACCGTACCGAAATCGTGAGCATCTTCGAGGGCGAAGGGTGCACCGAGGAATATCTGCAGGTCAATCCCACCGGTACCGTGCCCGCGATACGGCTCGACGATGGCCGCGCGCTGGCCGAATCCAATGCCATTCTTGCGTATCTGGCCGATGGCACGGCTTATCTTCCCACCGATCCGTTCGAGCGCGCCAAGGTGCACCAGTGGCTGCATTTCGAACAGGAGCGCGTGGAATCGGTGATCGGTTCGCTGCGGTTCTGGACGATGACGGGCAAGCTGGCACGACGTCCGCCCGCACTGATCGAGATGAAGCGCAAGGGTGCAATGCGCACGCTCGCCATGCTCGAGCGCGAACTCGCGACACGTTCGTTTCTCGCCAACGACAAATACAGCATCGCCGATATGGCGGTGTTCGCGTACGGAAGCCGCACGGAAGAAGCCGGCTTGTCACTCGAACCCTATCCGTACTTCCGCGCCTGGATCTCGCGCGTGGAGGCCCAACCCGGCTTCCTTCGGGCCACGCACCCGTATGGCGAGGATCCGCACAGCGCGGATGAATTGCCTTGACCGCATTGGCACTCAGGTCGCGCGCAGATCCTCTGTGATCGTGCCCCAATTGGCGACTTCGGCTTCGTGGGCGGCATCGCGCCAGGTTTCGGCCAGCGAAGCTTGATACCACTCGCGCGTCGATGGCAGCGCCAGCACGCGCTTCGCGTAAGCGTTGGCGCTGTCATCGAGCGGTGGCGAATATGTCTGGATGCGAAATGCGACTGGCACGAAGAACGCATCGACGGCGGTGAATTCGGAACCTGCGAGAAACGGACCGCCGAAGCGCTTTAGTCCTTCATTCCACAGTTCGTTCAATCGCGCAAGGTCGCGCGCCAGGGCAGTGTCGATAACGCGCAACTTCACTCGGATGCCGCAGTTCATCGTGCACTGTTCGCGCAATGCGTTGAACCCGGAGTGCATTTCCGCCGCCGCGCAGCGCGCGAAGGCACGCGTCGCGGAGTCGGCTGGCCACACGCCCGGGTGGCGTTCGGCAACGTATTCGGCGATCGCCAGCGAGTCCCATACCACCTTGTCACCGTCCACGAGACAGGGCACCTTGCCGCTGGGCGAGAACGCACGGAATTTCTCCCAGCTTGATCCCGGATCGAACTGCACCAGTTTTTCCTCGAACGGAATGCCACGTTCACGCAGTAGCACCCAGGGGCGCAGCGACCACGATGAATAGTTCTTGTTGGCGATGTACAGGCTGAACATGCGGGACCTCCTGCGCGACGAAGCCGCCGATTCTACGCTTCGGGCCGGTGACGGCATTGACGACTTTCCGCACGCGCAAGCACCGCGTGCGGCTGGCATACTCAGGGTTTGATTGATCGACAGGAGCGCCTCATGCGCCTGCTTTCCACTCTCGCCGTCGGCGCCTTCGCGCTGCCGGTCGCCGCGCAGGCCGCCGACCCGCATTCCTACGCGCAACCGCAGGATGTCGTCGTCGATCACATCGACCTGAACCTTACGGTCGATTTCACGCATAAACAGATCAACGGTGTCGCCATCCTGACACTGGACTGGAAGAACCCCGATGCGCGCGACCTGGTGCTGGACACCGGCGCGCTCAAGATTGCCTCGGTCGAAGCGTTGGACGCGGAGGGCCATGCGCACACGCTGCCGTTCAAGCTGGCCGAACCGGTCAAGGCGATGGGCTCGAAGCTCACCATCGAGGCGCCTAAGCACCCGCAGGAAGTGCGGATCGCGTACAAAACCTCGCCCAATGCGTCCGGCTTGCAATGGCTCACGCCGGTGCAGACTGCCGACAAGCACCACCCATTCCTGTTCTCGCAATCGGAATCCGTGCACGCGCGGTCGTGGGTTCCGCTGCAGGATTCGCCAGTAATCCGTTTCACCTGGCACGCGCACGTGACCGCGCCGAAAGACTTGCGGGTGGTGATGAGTGCGCCGAACGATCCGAAGCATCCGCTGGACGGTTCGTTCGACTTCGCACAGATCCATCCGGTGCCGTCCTATCTGATGGCGATCGCAGCGGGCGATCTGGCCGTGCGGGAAACCGGCCCGCGTTCGGCGGTGTATGCCGAGCCGTCGGTGGTCGGCAAGGCCGCGCACGAATTCGAAGACACCGAAAAGATGATCGAGACCGCCGAGACCTTGTACGGCCCGTATCGCTGGGGCCGCTACGACATCCTGGTGCTGCCGCCGTCGTTCCCGTATGGCGGCATGGAAAACCCGAACATGACCTTCGCGACGCCGACGGTGTTGGTCGGCGACAAGAGCCTGGTGTCGCTCGTCGCGCACGAACTCGCGCACTCGTGGTCGGGCAACCTCGTCACCGCAGCCTCGTGGCGCGACATCTGGCTCAACGAGGGCGTCACGACCTACGTGCAAGGCCGCATTACTGAAGCCCTGTACGGCAAGCGCCAAGCCAACGAGGAAACCCTGCTGGCGATCCGCAATCTCGAGAAGACCGTTGGCAAGATGTCGGAAAACGCGCAACGCCTCGCGCCCGAGCCGCGCAAGATCGACGCTGACGACGAGTTGTCCGATGTCGCCTATGACAAGGGTTCGTGGTTCATGCGCACGCTGGAGCAGAAGTTCGGACGCAAGGATTTCGACGAATACCTCGAAAGCTACTTCAACCACTTCGCATGGCACAGCATCACCACCGAACAAATGCTGGCGTACATGAAACCCAACCTGATCGAGAAATACCCCGGCAAGATGAGCTGGGAAGAGGTCAAGGGCTGGGTGTATGGAGCGGGTATTCCCAAGGATGCGCCGATTCCCGACTCGCCGCGATTCAATGCGATCGACGGGGAAGGCACGGCATTCATCGATGGCCAGCTCGCCGCGGACAAGCTGGATGCGAAAACGTGGAACACACAGGAATGGATGTATTTCCTCGATCGCCTTCCCGACAAGCCTTCGCTCGAAAAAATGCAGGCGCTGGATGTTGCCTGGCATCTCACAGGCACACCCAACGCCGAAATCGGCATGCGCTGGTACGTGCATGCGATCGCTGCGGGTGACAAGAGGGTGTGGCCCGCTGCGGAGGAACACGCGATCCGGATCGGCCGACTCTACCTCACAATACCGATCTACAAGGCCTTCGTGCAAACGCCGGAAGGCTTCGCCTATGCCGAGCAGGTGTATGCGAAGGCAAAGGATGGCTACCACCCGCTGACGCGGATGGCCGTGGAACGGCTGTTCGAGCGGACCCGCACGGAGCAGGACAAGGCCCAATCGCAAGCCGACGCACCAGAAGGTTGACCATTGATGTCGGATAGCCCCGCCCGTAACGCGATCCTTGCGCGGGTTGCGCAACGCCTGAAGATTCTCGGCGCCATCATCATCGCGTTGGCGGTGATTGGGCTGGCCGTGTACTTCCTCGCACCGCGCTGGGTGCTGGACGGTGCGATAGCCTGGCAGACGTGGCGCGATGGGCTGCACACCCACACCGTGCAGGTCGGCGATACCCGCTGGGTGTATGTCGCGGGTGGAAAGAAAGACCGCCCCCCATTGGTACTGCTGCACGGCTATGGCGGCTCGCACGCAGACTGGTTGCTGGTTGCGCGTTACCTCACGCCCAACTTCCGCGTGATCATTCCCGACTTGCCGGGCTGGGGCGATTCCACCCGTATCGCGGGGGCAGATTACGGGTACGCTGCGCAGGTGAAGCGTCTGCACGCGTTCGTGGACGCGCTGCGTGTCGGTGAGGTCGCGTTGGCCGGACATTCAATGGGCGGCGCGATTGCTGGCCTGTACGCCGCCGAATATCCCAAGGATGTCGCGGCGCTGATCCTGATCGACAGTGCCGGCGTGCCGTTCAAGGACAACGCCTTCGTGCGCGAACTGAAGGGTGGCAAGAGCCCGTTCGATATCGACAACCGTGCCCAATTCAAGCACCTCGAAAGCCTGTTGTTCGCCAATCCGCCCGCGCTGCCTCCTCGCATCGAGGACGTATTCGTCGAGCGCTCGCAGCGCGACCGCGCGTTCGATGACAAGGTGATGCGCGAGATCAGCGCGCCCGACGCCCGCTACGCGCTGCAGGCTGAACTGCCCGATATCACCGCGCCAACACTGTCGATCTGGTGCACGCAGGACAAGATCATTGACGTCTCGGCGCTGGATGCGATTCGCAAGGGCCTAACCCATTCACCCAACATCGGCGTCACCGAACTCACAGGCTGTGGACACATGTCGATCATGGAGAAACCGCGCGAAGTTGCACAATCGATCACGCACTTCGTGTTGTTGCCATGATGGGGATAAGCTCCATGCCTCTGTGACTGCTTCGTTTTCACAGAGAACGCCGTGTGGCGCCGCCAAAGCGTGTTTAGGGTATGGAGTGGACGCGTCCGGCGAAGGCGATGCATTTGCGGCATCACGGAACTCGCGCGCCGAAGGGAGGTTTTTGCATCGTGTTCCGCTTTTTTGCCGCCGTCATCCTGATACCTGCCTGCGCTGTTGCGTTGGCGCAATTGCCGCAGGATGCGCCTGTACATGCCCCGAGAGTCATCACGCGATCCGCGACAACCTCGTCGATCACGACCCTGCAAGCCGTCAACGTGACGGGCGTGGTACCAGGCCCGGGACTATGGAAGGTGAGTCGCGGCGACCACGTGCTGTGGATCCTCGGCGTGGTGCCGACGCTTCCCGCCGGCATCGAATGGCGATCCGCGCAGGTCGCCCAAACGATTGCGGGTTCGCAAACTGTGCTGGAACCACCCGGCGTCAAGCTGAAGATCGACACCAACTGGTTTGGAAAACTGTTCCTGCTGCTGCCGGTCTATCACGCGCAACGCAACCAGAACGGCAAGACCCTGCAGGATGTGTTGCCACCTGCGATGTACGCACGCTGGGAAGCGTCGAAACGACGCTATTTCGGCAACGATCAAGGAATCGAGCGCTACAAGCCGATCATCGTGGCGATCAAGCTGTTCAAGGAAGCGTTGAAAAAGAACGGGATGCACGGCGATGGCGAGATCGATGACACCGTGGCGGCGCTGGCGAAGCAGCATGGGGTGAGACTGATGAAACCCGAGACGACGCTGGAGATCCGCGAACCGCGCCAGGCGGTCAAGGCATTTGCGGCGTCCGGCCCGGACGGCATCGCCTGTCTCGGTCTGGTGCTGGACGTTGTCGAACACCAGCTTCCGGATTTCCGCGCACGTGCCAACGCGTGGGCGACCGGCGACATCGCAACCCTGCGACGTATTCCCGAAAGTGCGTATCGCGAAACCTGCAAGTCGGCGATCACGGGCGCCGGCTTCGCCAAGTCGCTCGGCATCGACAACCTGCCCGCGCGCATCGAAAGCAAATGGCTCGGCGCCGCCGACACGGCACTCGCCACCGACACGCAAAGCTTCGCGGTCTTGCCGATGAACGAACTGCTGGATCCGCACGGTTATCTCGCGGCGCTGCAGGCGCACGGGGACAGTGTCACCGCGCCGAACGCGGGCAATGGCAACGCAGACGAACCGGCTGCCGCATCGACGGTGATGCACGGGCCGGCTGACTCAGTGCCCTGAAGCGGCGACGAGCGCAAATCATGCTTGTCCTGTTCAACAAACCTTTCAACGTGTTGTGCCAGTTCACCGATCGCAGCGAGCTGCCCAGACGCACGCTGGCGGAGTTCGGTATGCCTTCGAATGTATATTCCGCGGGCCGCCTCGATTACGATTCGGAAGGCTTGCTGCTGCTGACCGACGACGGTGCTTTGGCGCACCGGATCACCGATCCGCGCCATGCGTCGTCGAAGACCTATCTGGTGCAGGTCGAAGGTAACCCCGATGAGACGGCATTGCGAAGCCTGCGCGGCGGCGTCGAATTGACGGACGGCATTACGCGTCCCGCCGAAGCGCACACACTGGAGCGCGCGCCGGACTGGCTGTGGCCGCGTGATCCACCGGTGCGCTTTCGCAAGACGGTCCCCGATACCTGGCTGGAATTGACGATCCGCGAAGGCCGCAACCGCCAGGTACGTCGCATGACCGCCGCAGTCGGATTGCCAACCTTGAGGCTGATACGTACCCGCATCGGAGACTACGCGCTGGATGGTCTTGTTCCCGGAGAAGCGTGCATCCATGATCCCGCGCCAGTCCAATCAAACCGTCCACGCCACTTCACACGGGAAATGCCACGATGAGTTTCAAGGATCATTTTTCCGGCCATTCCGGTCTGTACGTCAAGGCTCGGCCGCATTATCCGGATGCGCTGTTCGCCTGGGTCGCGGTCGAGGCACCGACGCGCCATTGCGTGTGGGACGCGGGTTGCGGCAATGGCCAAGCCAGCGTCGCGCTCGCGCAACACTTCGAGCATGTGATCGCAACCGACCCCAGCGAGCAGCAGATTGGCAATGCAGTAGCCGATGCCCGCATCGAATACCGCGTCGAGGCGGCGGAACACACCTCGATCACCGATCATTCGGTAGATGCGGTCACGGTCGCGCAAGCCTTGCACTGGTTCGATCTACCCGCTTTCATCGCGGAAGTGCAACGCGTCGCCAAGCCCGGCGCGCTATTTGCGGCATGGTGTTACGCGAACTGCAGCGTGACGCCGGCAGTCAACGCGGTGATCGCGCGCCTCTACGACGACATGCTGGGCGAGTACTGGTCGCCGGAACGACGGCTGGTGGACGAAGGGTATGCAAGCATGGACATTCCGTTCACGCCGATCGCCGTGCCCGCATTCGAAATGCGCGTCGACTGGCATGCGCGGCAATTGCTGGCCTACCTGAGTTCGTGGTCGGCGGCGCAGCGCTATCTCAAGACCACGGGCAACGATGCGATCGCGGTGATCGCGGACGAGCTGATCGCTGCATGGGACGGCGCCGGAAGTCCACGACCGGTGCGCTGGACGCTTGCGATGCGAGCGGGGCGGGTCATGTAGGAGCCAGCCGGCCGGCGATTGCTTCACATGCGGCGCCGATCGCGCGCAGGTGCGCTCCTACGAAGCCAAGCAGAAGAACGCCCGCGTCGCGGCCGTCGCGTTCGCCGCGGTAACGGCGGGATCCTCGCCGCGTTCGCGTGCCACCGCTTCGCAGATGTGCGCGAGGTACTTCGGTTCGTTGCGGCGGTCCGCGGGCGGCGGGCGGATGTCGCGCGGCAACAGGTAGGGCGCATCGGTTTCCAGCAGCAGCCGATTCGCCGGTATCTCGCGCACCAGTTCGCGCAGGTGGGTACCGCGGCGCTCGTCGCAGATCCAGCCGGTGATGCCGATGTGGCAATCGAGATCGAGGTATTCGTACAGCGCGCGCTTGTCATCGGTGAAGCAGTGCACCACCGCAGTGGGCACGCCATTGCGCACCGACTTCAGCAGTGCGAGAAAGTCGTCGTGGGCATCGCGTTGGTGGAGAAACAGCGGCTTGTGCAGGTCGGCCGCAACCGCAAGTTGCTTCTCGAATGCCGCGCGCTGCGCCGGGCGCGGCGAGAGGTCGCGGAAATAGTCCAGTCCGGTTTCACCGATGGCGACAACTTCGGGTTCGCGCGCGAGCCCGCGCAAATACGTGTCGGTTTCGGCACCGTAGTCACCCGCATGGTGTGGGTGGACGCCCACGGTGGCGAAGAGGACGCCCGGGTGAGCGTGCGCAAGTTCCAGCGCATGCTCGCTGCCCGGACGCGAAGCGCCGGTCACGATCATCTTCTCCACGCCCGCCCCGCGGGCGCGTTCCAGCACCGCGTCAAAATCGCGGCGAAAGGATTCGTGGGTCAGGTTGGTACCGATGTCGATCAGGGTCATGTTGCGCTGGACGTGACGTGGTTCGGACCTCCAAGCGTAAAGCACATTGTCCAAAATTTGGTGTCTAGGGCGTCAGGCCAGCCATACGGCGATGGCCGCATTGCTAAGACACACACGGAGTGGCACTTTCGCGATCGCCGAGTGGTGACGGAGGCGCTTACAATTCCGCCCATGGATGTCGCGGACTTTCCGATCGCACCGATGCTGCCGCGCATCCGCGCGAGCCTGCGCGAACATGTGCGGCTGCTGCTGGAAGCGCCGCCGGGCGCGGGCAAGACCACGCAGGTGCCGCCTGCGTTGCTGAACGAACCTTGGCTCACCGGCAAAAAGATCGTGATGCTGGAGCCGCGCCGGATCGCTGCGCGCGCGGCGGCGGAATTCATGGCAGCCCAGCGCGGTGAAGCGGTCGGCGGCACGATCGGCTATCGCATCCGCTTTGAGTCGCGCGTGTCGGTCGCCACCCGCATCGAGGTCGTCACCGAGGGCATCCTGACGCGCATGCTGCAGGACGATCCGGAGCTGCCAGGGGTCGGCGCGATCGTGTTCGACGAATTCCACGAACGGCACCTGGCTGGCGATCTCGGCGCCACACTCGCATTGGATGTGCAAGCATCGCTGCGGCCGGATCTGCGCCTGATCGTGATGTCGGCGACACTGGGCGGTATCGGCGTTGCCGCTCCCGACGCCGCCTATCGCGGAAGCGCCGCCCGCGGCGACAGAAATCCATGGTTCGCTGCGCCGGCATTGCGCAGCGAAGGCCGCGCGTTTCCAGTGCGTATCGAATACCCGCCAGCGCGACGTGGCGAGGGCGAACAGGCGCATCTGCGCCGCGCCGTGACGCAGGCCCTCGAGGAAACCGACGGCGATGTGCTGGTGTTCCTGCCGGGACGGCGCGAGATTGCACAGGCACAGCGGACAATGACCGATGCCGCAGGTCACTACCAAACTCGCGTGGAAATCCTGCCGTTGCACGGCGAACTGTCGCTGGCCGAGCAACACGCTGCGCTCTCGGCCGCCGATCGCGGTACACGGCGGGTGATCCTTGCCACCAACGTGGCCGAATCCAGCATCACGGTGCCCGGTGTGCGGGCGGTCGTGGATACCGGGCTCGCGCGCGAACCGCGCTTCGACCCGAATTCCGGGCTAACACGCCTCATCACGGTGAACATTTCGCAGGCATCGGCCGACCAGCGCGCCGGGCGTGCGGGTCGGGTCGCACCCGGTGTCGCCTACCGTCTGTGGCCCGAGAGCCAACGACTCGAACCCTCACGCACACCAGAAATCACGCAAGCTGAATTGTCGGGTCTTGCCTTGGAACTGGCAGCATGGGGTGTCGGCCAAGACGCGAGGCAATCCCTTGAATGGCTGGATCCACCGCCCGCCGGCGCATTGGGACAGGCGCGCGGATTGCTGCAACGGCTCGGCGCACTCGACGACAACCTGCGAATCACGCCGCTCGGCCAAAAAATCCTGCGACTCGGCGCCGACCCGCGTCTCGCCACCGCCGTGTTGCGCGTACCCGATGGGCAGCGCGCGTTGGCCGCGGACCTGCTCGCAATACTCGAATCACGCTCACCGTCGCGAGGCGAGTTCAATGATGACCTGCGCGTGCGGGTCGACGCGCTGCACGTGTTTCGTGATGGCGGCGCACATGCGGTGCGCCATGCAGACACCGCCGCGCTGGCCGCAGTCGAGCAGACTTCACGCGCTTGGCGCAAGCGACTCGGCGTACGCCACGGCGCCAGCGGTACGCCGGATGCGCTGACCGTCGGCAACTTGCTGCTGCACGCCTTTCCGGATCGCGTCGCCAAACAGGACGACAACGACCCGCGCCGCTACCGGCTCGCCAACGGGCGTGGCACGCGGCTGCACGAAGCGTCGGCGTTGTTCGGCGAATCATGGCTGATCGTCGCGGAAGCGCGTTTCGATGCGCGCGACAGCCTGATCCTCGCCGCGGCACCGTTCGAATCGGCGCTGCTGCAACGCAACCACCACGAACACATCCGTCGCGAACGCGTACTGCACGTCAACGCCAACGATGTGGTGGAAGCATTCGAGGAAACGCGGTTCGACGCGATCGTGCTGGACCGTCGGACAGTCCCTCCCAGCTCGAACGACGCATTTTCAGCGTTGCTGGCGACGCTTCGTTCACGCGGCATCGGCGCGCTGCCGTGGACCGATGTGACTACGCGCCTGCGCGCACGTATCGCTTGGCTGCGCCTTGCGATGCCTGACGCGGAACTGCCCGATGTTTCCGACGACGCATTGCTGGCGTCGCTGGAAACCTGGCTGGCGCCAGCGTTGCATGGCAAGCGCAAGCTGGACGGTTTGTCGGCGAATGAGCTGTCGAACGCGCTCGCAACATTGATCGACTGGCGGCGGCGCAAGCTTCTTGACGAGGCCGCACCGGATGCTTTGACCGTCCCCAGCGGAATGATCCGCAAGCTAGATTATGCCGCGGCAGCAAGCATCGGCGAGGACATCGCGTCACCAATCCTTGCCGTCAAGTTGCAGGAACTGTTCGGTCTCGAGGAAACCCCGCGCATCGCCGCTGGCCGGGTGCCGGTGACGTTGCACCTGTTGTCGCCCGCGGGCCGCCCGATCCAGGTGACGCAGGATCTGCGCGGCTTCTGGGAACGCACCTATCCCGAAGTGAAGAAAGAATTGAAGGGGCGCTACCCCAAGCACCCTTGGCCCGACGATCCCTGGAGCGCAAGGCCGACGCATCGTGTCAAGCCGCGCGGGTGAAGGTAACGTCGTCGTACGCGTACGCGTACGCTTGCCGCTAGGTTCGCGATCAATCTCTCAGTTCGTAATCCAGCGTCGCCACGACTCGCACTGTCTTGTCGATCTGTTTATCCTGCTGCAGCATCGGCGCCTTGTCGCGCGGCAGGATCTCGAACACGCCCTGATTTGCGCGCAGGATGTCACCCAGCTTGCTGCCGGAATCCCGTGCGAACTGCGCCGCGGCTGCCCGTGCGTTCTTCGTCGCTTCGGCGATCATCGACGGTTTCAGGACATTGATACCGTCAAACAGGTAATTGGGACCCTCGTTGAAGCTGCCGTCGGGGTTGCCCAGCACCACGCCCTGCGCGATCAGCGAACCGGTATCCTGCGCCGCCGCTGCGACGTCATCCACGTCCTTGGTGCGCACCATGATGGTGCCGGTGACGACGAAACGCGTCTTGTATTGTTCATTGCCGAAATTGCGCGCAGCGCGATCGGTCACCTGGACGCTGCGGAACGCGATCGCATCCGGGCCGAGTTTGTGCTTCTGCAGGAAGGCGGTCACGGCCGCGTCGTCGTGCTGAATTCGTGACTGCACGTCGGCGAGTTGGTCGCCGGTTTCGGCGAAATGGATCTGCCATAACGCGATGTCGGCTTTGACATTGCGCTCGGCAAGCCCCTTGACGACCACATAGCGCAGCGCGTGTCGATGTGAGAAACCGTTGCCGATGAACCAACCTCCGACGCTCAATCCGATCGCGACAAGAATCGCGGCAACGATACGGACCATGACATTCTCCTTGATCGGGGTTGAACAGCAGTGTGCCATGGAGCCGCCGATGATGCCTCGTGAGGGCCGGAAGCGCGGCGCCTGGTGTTCCTGCGCCACCACGGCTGCCCGGCCATCAGTGATGTCCGCTCAGGATGTCAGACGCCCGCCACGCCACGATGCGGTGGTCGCCGGCCAGAAAATACGGCCAAGTCCGCAACGGGATAGTGTCCTTCGGCTCATCGTGACTGCTGCTGGTCAACAGGATGCCGTGGGGATGCGCGCGACACCACACGAGTATCTG
>JBOHYR010000148.1:0-6505 GCA_050737995.1 Rhodanobacteraceae bacterium | reverse complement strand
AGCGCGCAAAGCGTTGTTCGCTGTCAACCCGATGCGCCTCATGCCCGAGCCTTGGGCCGGCATTCATGCGTTTTCCGAGATACGCGCCAGGGCTTATCGTTCGGATCGTGGCATGGTGCTGCTGATGGGCGTCATTTGCGTCATTCTGTTGAGCGTTACCGCCGCGGGCATCGTCGGACTGACCAGCTTCTGGGTGGGTCAGCGCACCCGCCAAATTGGCGTGCGACGCGCACTCGGCGCCAGAAAGGTCGACATACTGCGTTACTTCCAGACCGAGAACCTGATGATCGCCGGAGGCGGGGCGGTAGCCGGCACGCTGTTTGCCTTTGGCCTCAACGAATGGCTGATGAGGCATTACGAGATGATGCATCTTCCGCTGTTCTACGTGGCAATAGGCGTACTTGTCATGCTCGTGCTCGGCCAGGTCGCTGTGCTGGTACCCGCGCTCCGTGCTTCCAACGTGCCGCCGGTCGTGGCGACACGGTCTGTTTGAGCTTTGAATCCTTGATCAACAGAGTTCGGTCTGCGTAGTCAAATTCATCGCTACTCAGAGAGCGGCTTTCCAGAAACTGGACACTCGCCAACGGCTGCAACGGGTCGCGAAGCGACCCTTCACGAATTGCTTTTGTTCGACCGGACCGCGACTGACGGGCAACGGGCGCTGACCGGCCAAGACCGGCCAGTCGACACCTCAATCAAGCTGCTCCATAGCTGACGTTCGTTTGCGGCACAGACGACGGCGCCGCATCCAGTAGGTGGCTCTTGTGCGCGACGCTGCTGGCGATCCATCTGCTGTGGTCGCTGCACGCTTTTCGCAAAAACCGCGGCCGCTACTGCGCACTCGTACCCGCCGCCGCGGGCAGCGGCCGCGCCGGCAGCGGCAGGCCGGCCTGCTTGCACAAGGCGGGAAAGCGCGGGTCGTGCCGGTAGGCCAGCGGGAAGGGGTCGTAGAGCAGCCCGCCAAAATTCGGGTCGTGCTGCATCCAGGCGCGTTGCAACCACTCGAACATTTCATCCGGTTGCTTGCGCACCGCGTACAGGTCGGCGACAAGATATGGCTGGGCTTTGCCGTGCTTGGCGATGTAAGCCTGCAAGGCCGCATCGGCCTGCTGGTGGTCGGGGCCGATCTGTGGCGCCATCGCTGGTCAAGCCCGTGGCCGGCAAACGCAATCAGAACCCCAACTTGTTCCACGACCCGGTGTCTGGCAAGTTCTTCCTCACGTTCTATCGTGGCAACGACCACGACCACTTCGACATCGTGAGCAAGAGCGCGCAAACCGTCCATGGCTTGGCCGATGCACCCGAAAAGTTGCTGATGACAACTGACCAAACGGTCGCCGCACCGACACTACTCTATGTTCCCAGGGGGGGCACCGGTGGAAATGGCACTTATTACCTAGCGACTGAGATCTATCCCAGCCGCTATGTCTCGAAAACGACCGGCTGGGAAGTCAAGGTCTTCTACTCGGATAAGCCGAACGGTACGTTTCGGCCAGTCAATGACAACCCCGTACAGTCCCGTGGACGAGCGTGCCTATTCCAGTTCATCTTCAACGGTACGTATTATGGCTATCAGTCGCACCTGGACACAGCGACCGGCAAATGGGAGATGGAGGTTCTGACTGCGTCACTTCCGAAATGATCCTGACGGTTAGTTGACGGCAGCGCTGTGATTCCAAACGTTCGCAGCGCGGCGCGATGCCACGATGGTTGACGAGATGCCCTCGAGCAAAATCGTCACGCAGCCTATGGGCCGGTCGGCGGTAGCTTCGGCAGTTGCGGTACCGTTGTCGCCGGTGGCCCGGCGGTTGCTTGCCCGCGCGCATTTGGAACTTGACCGCGGCGATATTGGCGAAGCCGAGCGCACGCTGTCCTCGTTGCTAGCGTTGGCTCCGGATAGCGCCGAGGCCGTCCGCTGCCTGGGGGTGGTCGCGCTACATCGCGGTGATTTCACAAAGGTTGTCGACTGCTATCTGCTGGTGCTGGACGTGTGGCCGAATGATGCCAATCTCCGCCTCGGACTCGGTGCCGCGCTGTTTGCAGCAGGTGCGGTGGAGGATAGCATCGCCCACCTACGCCGAGCATGCGCCTTGGCGCCGAAATTGGCTTCAGCGTGGTTGACCCTTGGCGAGGCGCTGCAGCAAAGCGCTCGAGGCAAAGAGGCCGTCGCTGCACTCGAACGCGCGGCTGACCTTGACGCTGCATCGGTTCCCGTGCATTTGGCGCTAGCGCGCGCCTATGCCAGCACAGGAGAAGGGGCCGCCGCTGTGCGGGAGTTTCGTGAGGTGCTCCGTCGCGAGCAGACGAGCGCTGCGGCATGGTTCGGGTTGTCCAATCTAAATACGCACCGGTTCGACCCGCTTGATGCCAAGGATCTTCGGGACTGCGTCGCCAAGGCCAGTGTCGGGACCGAGACGCGCGAGCTGCTGGGCTTTGCGCTAGGCAAGTCGCTGGAAGACCAGGGTGACTACGAAGCTGCGTTTGAGGCATTCCGTAGCGCAAACGAGCAGCGCAGCGCGCGATTTGGGTGGAACGCGACAAGCGAGCGAGCGCGAACGCAGGCAATCCAGCGCACGTTTTCGGCGTGGGGTCCTCAAGACGCAAGTCCGTCCGACTATGGTCGTGAGGTAATTTTCATTGCCAGCATTCCCCGCTCGGGATCAAGTCTCATCGAGCAAATCCTCGCGTCACACCCCGATGTCGAAGGCGCCAATGAAGTTCAGGACCTGCCAGATCTGGTGGACCGTGAATCGCAACGGCGGCACGAAGCCTTTCCAGAGTGGGCGTCGAATGCGACCATCGAAGATTGGCGGCGCATGGGCGGGGAGTACCTTGAACGCACCGCACGCTGGCGCACGCACAAACCACGTTCGACCGACAAAAATCTCGCGACTTGGTACCTCGTAGGCGCAGCGCTGGCCATGTTGCCAGCGACACGGGTTATCGTCGTGCGCCGCGATCCCGTGGAAACGTGCATCGCGTGCTACCGGCAGCGGCTAGAGGGCGATGCTGGGTTCACGGCGAACCTCGACGACATGGCCGACTATTGCGTTGACTTCTACCGGTTGACGCGGTTCTGGCTGGATCGGTTCCCAGATCGCGTGTTCGATCTTTCGTACGAGCAGCTGGTGGACAAACCTGAACCGACGGTGCGACGGTTGCTCGCGTTTTGCGAGCTGCCGTTCAACCGGGCTTGCATCGAGTTTCATCGCACGGAGCGCTCGGTGTTGAGCGCACCGAGTGCCATACAGGTACGCCAGCCGCTTCGGCAGGATACGGCGCGTGCCGACCGCTATGGCAGCCTGCTCGATGGGCTGCGTACACGCCTTAAGGCTGCCGGTTTGGTATTGCGGCATTCCGCCAGTGCACCGGCTCCTCAAACCGCCGATTGGGACGCGGCGTCGAGGCCGCAGTGAATTTAGAGAATAATTCTTCCGTGATTTGCAGGTCCTGCTCTGGTATCTCGCTAATCTGCGATGGCATCGTCGGGAGCAGCCCTACAAATGACGAGGCATTCCATCGGGCATACGGATCTTGTGGTACGCAATCGGAAGCGGCCGAACTCACCTACACCAACTACTTGGATGCTTACTATTCTTACTCGCGCCCACTTCGTTGGGGACGTGATTCGATGACTAGTCAATACACTCGGCGGCTTAGCACGGGACTGATGGGTCAGACGGATTGACGGACGCTGATATAGGCGTGGTGTCGTCTGTACAATTAATCTGTGGCGCGTAGTCGGATGACGGCCAGAACCCGACGTGCGTTGCCGTGGTGGCAGTGCCGTGAAGCGGTCGTTGCCGGGTGTCCTCCGGGCGCCGGCAATGCTGCACCATGGCGATGGTTGGGGCTACTTGCTGGCCGGTGCGCTGCTGCCCGCGCTGGCGGGCGCGGTGATCGTCACGGCGTTGTATTGCTTCACCAGCTGCTGGAAGCGCGGGTTGGCGCGCAGCGCCCGATACATCGGATTGATGGCGAGGTCGTTGCAACCGACCGGGTAGGCTGGACAAGACTTTTCCAGCCCTTCGAGCGCGGACGCGGTCTGGCCGAGTGCAAGGTCCATCTGCAAGAGGTTGCTCGCGACATCTTGATTGGATTGGTGGCTACGCAAGGCATTGAGCGCGGCGAGTGTCTGAGGCACCAAGTCAGAATCGCGTAGCGCTCGATACGTGAGCTGCCCCGCGGCGACCTGCTGGCGGTCGATGGCGGTGGCGGGCTTGACCGCCGCGAACGCGCCGGCGATCTTGTCGTCCTGGTGCAACTGCTGGTAGGCGTAGGCAAGATAGAACGCGCTGTCCACACTCGCGGGATCGAGCCGCAGCAGCGCCTCGGCCGCCTGGATTTCCTGCGCCGAGTCGCCGAAGTCTTGGGCTTCGACGGCCAAATTGTTCCAGGCGGTAGTGTTGGCGGGATCGAGCAGCGTGGCTTCCTGCGTTTGCGCAAGCTCCTGCTTCAGCGGCAGGGCCTCGGCGTAATCCAGATGCGCGCCGACATTGCTGGGGTCGAGCGCCAGTGCCTTCTGGTATTCCGTGCGCCCCTTGGCGAAGTCGGGCGGATCGGTGTTGGTATCCACAACACCCAGGGCTACCCACGCGTCGGCATTGCGCGGATCGATCGCGAGGGCTTTTTCGGCTTCCGCGCGCATCGTCGACAGCGTGGTCTTGAGCGGCAGGTCGGAGCTTTCGGTCAGGGCGCCCAGCGCGTGCGCCAACCACGCATGCGCGTCGGCGTACCCGGGATCGAGTCGAATCGCCTGCTCGAAATCCCGGCGCGCGGCGGTGATGCTCGCGGCGTCCCCCTTGTCCATAAGCGCACGGCCCTTCAGCACGAGTTCGTGGGCTTGCGGGTTGCGGGTGACGCCCGCGGGCAGGTCAGCCTGCGCGAACTTCACCTGCAAGGCCTGCGCGATCGCCTGCGAGACCTTGTCCTGCACCTGGAAGATGTTGGCGAAGGCATCGTCGTAGTGCTGCGACCACAGCTCGTAGCCGCTGACGGTGTTGACCAGCTCCACCACGATCCGCACCTGATCGCCTTCGCGTTCGATGCTGCCGTGCAGGACATTGGCGACGTTGAGCGCCTCGCCGATGGCGCGGGCCGATTCATTGGTGTCGCGATATTTGGAGGCGGTATCCCAGGCGATCACCCGCAACGCCGGATTCTGGCCGAGCGCGCCGGTGAGTTCCTCGGTGATGCCATCGCTGAAGTATTGCTGTTTGGGATCGCCGCTCAGGTTCCGGAACGGCAGCACCACCAGCGTGTCGGCCGGCGGGTTGAAGGCGACGGTTTTCACGGCGACGGCGGATTTCGGCATGGCCGAAGCGACGGGCGCCGCAGTCGCCGCGATGGCTTTGCCGCCCGTGGCGGCTTCGCCATGGCGCACCGCCAGCAAGCGCCAGCCCAGCAACGCCACCGCGAGCACCAGCACCGCGATGATCACCGTATTGAGCTTGCGGCCGATCTGGCGGTTCTCGTGTGCGGGCCGGGCTTCAGGCGAACCCGCGGGCTCGGTACGGCGCACGCCCTCGGGGGTGATCTCGTACACCCACGCCAGCAGCACCGCAACCGGAAACCCGATCGCCAACACCACGACGACCAGCCGCACGCTCCAGTTCGGGATGTTGAAGAAGGGAAACACTTGCGTGGCGACCTGCACCAGCAGCCATGCCGCGACGGCGTAGGCGACCGCGACGCGCCATACGTGGCGGCGCTTGAGTTCTTCCAAAAAGCCGGGTCGATCTGACGTCACGCGATGAGTCCCCCCGCCGGCGACGGGCCGGCCTCCGATCCGGCGGCAGTGTAACCAAACGCCGCGCCCCGCGCAGGTCGCGCAGTGCGGGCAGCAATCCCCGCGATTCGGTGACGCACAAGGTTGCGAGCCGATTGCAGAGTGCTGCAGTCAGCTTTCCCGAGAGCGGACGGTCGTGAGTGTCGCGTTGGGGTCGGACAGCGACCATTGACGAGATTCTTCCGACCGATCAAACGATGATCGGCAACCAACGGTCGCTGACCGGTGGATACTCGTGGTGGTTTTCGGCAATCTCGGGCACCGTTCGCCGATCCCGCGCCGCGCCATCAGTCTCGAAATACCTCATCCGGTGTCAGGCCCGGACATTCGGCAACGGGTACGTCTGTAATCCGGCTCGCATGCGGGCGTTCTGCCATCCAACACTCACCGAGCGTGGAGCAGAAGCACACCTTCATCTTGAGGTGCGTAGCTGCCAGCGTGCGGAACTGCTGATATTCAGCTTGCGTGGGCAGGCTGATGAAATCCAGCGTCTCGCCGGGCGAGAGGACGCTGCCGTCGAGCGTGGAGATTTGCTCGTCGCCGGAAGCCCTCACCCCTAATGCGTCCAAAACCGCCGTCCAATTGCGCTGTGAACCGCCCCGGGAATCCCGGAGGCTGTTTGGTGTGAGTCAGGCCGCCATGGCCAGACCCGCTCTTTGCCGATAGTAGTTCGCTTCAGCTTCTGCTGGCGGGATGTTCCCGATCGGCTCCAGCAGG
>JBOHYR010000147.1:0-8168 GCA_050737995.1 Rhodanobacteraceae bacterium | reverse complement strand
CAGCTTCTCAACAACGCCACGATGATGAGTATGGGGATCGGGATTCCCAGCAACCAACCAAGAACGTATCCCATCAGTCCCTTTTGAGTTCGAGGCGAACCTCTTCCATGAAACGAACGGAGTAGTTGTGCCATGCCGTGCCTCCAAAGATTGACATCCCAACCGCATATCCCACGACTTGTTAGCTTGAATCGATGTTCGTGAAGAAGGCGTGTTTCAGCCACCATCAGCGAAAAAATCACGCCAAGAGTGTTCCCCCCCGGCAACACCGGATGCATCTCCACCAATGACACTTCCCGTCGCGCGCGGCGCTTCTTGTGGTCGAAGTTCAACGACGCAAACGTGGCTTGCTTGATCGGCGGAGCCTTCCGTATCGAACGACGCTGCCAGGTTGCCGCAACTGCGGAATAGACCAAACCTTCCTCGGAGTCTTGGACGTCGCAAGCTCACAAGTCCAAGTTTGCGTCATAGAAGATGATAAAGCGGGACGGCAACGAACCAGATCATGTAGGTTAGTGCCGCGACGAGCAGCAGGTCGATGCGCGTCGCTTGATCGTCCGCCATCCGCCGGCCATGACGAAAGAATAGAAACATGCACAATGCCGCGTGCGGCAGCACGCAGTAACTGATGTTGCGATACAAACCCTCAACCATCCCCGACTGATCGAAACCGACGGCCAAGGCGGCCGACACGATGATCGCACCCGCGGCCACAGCCAACCCGCCGCGAATGCCGACCAGCACGGCTATGGTGCGTTTCGCAACGGAGGCATCGGCGTCGCGATCCGGCACGCCGGCGAGGATGATCGATGGCAGGATCGAGAAAAAAAGCGGCAGGCTGAGCAACCATGGCAGCGCGGCACCCGACGCGCCACCCTGCAGCAGGTAGCCCATGAACACCACCAGCGCGCCATGTGTGAAAGCCACGTCCAGCTCGCCGAGACCCCGATAGCACAATCGAAGAGGCGGCGTCGTGTAGCCCAGCGTCAAAATCGTCGCGGGCACCAGCCAGATCGCGGAAATTACCGGTTGCGGCGACGCACGTATGGCAAAGCCGGCGCCAACAGCGGCCAGGATCAAGGTAACGGCAATTCCCTGGCGCAAGGAGCGGGCATCCAGCAAACCGTCGACGAGGACGCGCGAGCCGCCGGTGAATGGCCCGAAGTTGCGGTTCGCCCGATCGGAAGCCAGATCGAAATAGTCGTTGCAAAAGACCGTGGCCGCTTCTATCAGGAACAGGCATGCATAGCCCCAGATGTAGGGCGCCCACCTCAGATGGCCGAAGGCCAGCAACGCTCCGACCGTATAGGCCGCCCAGGTCATTGGATAGAATTGCAATCGCAGCGCTCGCAACCACACTGCGGCGGTGCGTAATGCACGCGACCACGGGCGGCGCACGCCTCCATGCAGCCGCCAGCCAGCCCGGCGCGTTTTTTCCAGCCATGCCTCGCGCTTGCGCGGCGTGGAGGTGCGTACCGATCCGAAGACCAACGCGTGCACGGGCTTGATGCCGCAAAACCCGAGCGTCGCGTTGCGCATGGCGTGCGTGCCCGGCCCCTTGTACAACCAGCGGTAGATGGGCGGCGGCGTGTCCATGGTGGTGATGAGCTGTCCCGACTTGCCGCCCCAGAGCCCTTCACAGTCGATGGCGCGTGGCCCGTAGTAATGAAAGGCCGTGCCCGGCATGACCATGCGGTCGAGGAACCCTTTCAGAAGGGCGGGCATCGTGCCCCACCAGGTCGGATAGACGAACACCATGTGTTCGGCCCACTCCAGCAACTCGGCCGCGCGTGCGAGGTCCGGCTCCAGCGCCTGGTTTTCAGGGGAATCCACCCGTACGTGCGGGTCGAAATCCAGGTCGGCCAGCACCAGCGTTCGGACCGTCGCCCCGGCACGGTTCGCGCCGTTCCGGTAAGCATCTGCGAGTGCCGCACACAGGCTGTCCTGGCGCGGATGCCCCAAGATCAGCAACACGTTCACGAGCGCGCCTCGCCCAGTCGACGCCGCAAGAAGCAACGTGGTTTTTCCAAACGAGGGGAATACGTCCAGGCATGCAATAGAGCTAGTAGCCCTGCGACAAATGAAGCGCAGCGATTTGGGAGGATTGGCATTCGATCGCCACGCGTGCTGTCCGAATGATTCCGTCACCCACACGCACAGTCTTCGACGGCGGTAGCAAAAGAGCCGTTTGCTGAGTACGGCGAACCCTCGGGAGGGTCGTGTCACCCGCGTGCACGAACCGTGAAGCATGGTGTCCGTGCCACGATTGAGATGGGAAAGACAATGGCCAGCATGCTGTCATCGCAGACCATCCTGGCGAAATTCTGAAAGCAATCCCCCTCATTCCCCCTTCCTGCGAGGGGGGAGGAGAGTGTTGGGCTTCGGAAGGGGGAAGAGGGTGTTGTCCGGGTGTGGATCAACGACGCGCAGTATTTCGAAAGCGTGCCCGAAGCGGTGTGGGAGATGCACATCGGCGGCTACCGCGTGGCCGAGAAGTGGCTGAAGGATCGCAAGGGCCGCCCGCTTTCCCACGATGACCTCCCCCATTACCAGAACGTGGTCGCCGCGATGGCGCGCACGCTGGGTCTGCAGACGGCCGTCGACAAAGCGATCGAATCCGCCGTGGCTGGCCGCTTGGCTGACCACCACCATGCGTGCGATTGCGGCTCAGCCGCGCGCGTGAGAAAATCCAACAGCTTACGTGGATCAAACGGCATGCTGACTGGTTACTGGCCCATCCTTCTGTTCCTGTGCGTCGCCGGCGTGATCGGCGTCGCGTTGCTTGTATTCGGCTGGATCGCCGGTCCGCGGCGACCGAGCGCGGAGAAAGAATCGCCCTACGAATGCGGCTTCGAGGCGTTCGGGGGCACGCGCATGAAGTTCGACGTGCGCTACTACCTCATCGCGATCCTGTTCATCCTGTTCGATCTGGAAATAGCGTTTCTGTTTCCGTGGGCGACGGTGTTCTCCAGGATCGGCATCATCGCACTGATCGAGATGTTTACATTCCTGCTGCTGCTGGTGGTGGGTTTCGTGTACGTGTGGAAGAAAGGTGCGCTCGAATGGGATTGATCTCCACCATCGACAAGGTGATGCACAACCCGGTGCCGATCGGGAAGGTCGACGACATCCTGCGGCCGGAAGCCGACAACCCCATCGTGCAACGTGGCTTTGGCGTCACCACCGTCGATGCACTGTTCAACTGGGCGCGTACCGGTTCGATGTGGCCGATGACGTTCGGGCTTGCCTGTTGCGCGGTGGAGATGATGCATGCCGGCGCCGCGCGCCTCGATCTCGACCGCTACGGCGTGATCTTCCGTCCGTCGCCGCGACAGAGCGATGTGATGATCGTCGCCGGCACCCTGGTCAACAAGATGGCCCCCGCGTTGCGCAAGGTCTACGACCAGATGCCCGATCCCAAGTGGGTGATCTCGATGGGTTCCTGCGCGAATGGCGGCGGTTATTACCACTATTCGTATTCGGTGGTGCGCGGTTGCGACCGGATCGTGCCGGTCGACGTGTACGTGCCAGGGTGCCCGCCGAGTGCCGAGGCGCTGGTTTACGGCATTCTGCAGCTTCAGAAGAAAATTCGTCGCACCAATACGATTGCCGCGCGCCTGACTTCATGAGCCAGAAGACCCCCACACAACTGGCCGACCAACTGCGTACGCATTTCGGCGACCGGATCGACAACGTCGATGTGTCACACGCGCAGACGACGATCGAAGTTGCGCCGGCGCATCTGGTCGAGGTCTGCACCGCGTTGCGCGACGAGGCGGATTTCCGATTCGCGCAGCTCAGCGACCTGTGCGGCGTCGATTTCCTCGGTTTCGGGGAAGGGGAAATCGCGACCTCGGACACGGCGACGTCCCAAGGGTTCGGGCGGGGGGTGACCGGCACCACGGCACCGGGTCGTTTCGACTGGGAACGCCGACCGCAGCATCCACAGTTCCTGCGCCGCTTTGCGTCGGTGGTGCATTTGCTTTCGTTCGAACACAACGTCCGCCTCAGGGTGCGTTGCTTCGCGCCCGAGGACGCATTGCCGGTGCTGCTGACGTTGACCGGGGTGTGGCCGGCGGCCAACTGGTATGAGCGAGAGGCGTTCGACCTGTACGGCATCGTGTACGAAGGCCATCCGGACCTGCGCCGCATCCTGACCGATTACGGTTTCGTCGGGCACCCCTTCCGCAAGGACTTCCCGCTGATCGGCAACGTCGAAGTGCGCTACGACCCGGAAGCAGGGCGTGTGGTGTACGAGCCCGTCACTTCAGTCACGCCGCGCGTGACCGTGGCGCGCGTGGTGCGCGAGGATTCGCGCTGGAAGACCGCGCGCGAGGAAGCCGCCGACGACTGGAAGGCCAACTGAGATGGCCGACGCCGGCGAAATCCGCAGTTACACGATGAACTTCGGCCCGCAGCACCCGGCCGCCCACGGCGTGCTGCGGTTGGTGATGGAGATGGAAGGCGAGACCATCATCCGGATCGATCCGCACATCGGGTTGTTGCACCGCGCCACCGAGAAACTGGCCGAGTCCAAGCCGTTCAATCATTCGATCGGTTACATGGACCGGCTCGACTACGTGTCGATGATGTGCCAGGAGCACGCCTACGTGCGCGCGATCGAACAGTTGATGGAGGTCACGCCGCCCGAGCGCGCGCTGTGGATCCGCACGATGTTCGACGAAATCACCCGCATCCTCAATCATCTGATGTGGGTCGGCTCGAACGCGCTAGATCTCGGTGCGATGGCGGTGTTCATCTACGCGTTCCGCGAACGCGAGCAACTGATGGATGTGTACGAGGCGGTGTCGGGCGCACGCCTGCACGCCACTTATTATCGCCCGGGCGGCGTGTATCGCGACCTGCCGGCAAAGATGCCGCAGTACAAGGAGTCGCCTTGGCACAAGGGCAAGGACCTGAAACGCTTCAATGAATGGCGCGAAGGTTCGATGCTGGATTATCTGGACGCTTTCAGCGTCGACTTTCAGCACAAGGTCGATGAGTACGAGGAACTCCTTACCGACAACCGCATCTGGAAGCAGCGCACGGTCGACATCGGCATCGTCAGCCCGGAGCAGGCGTACGCGCTCGGGATGTCCGGGCCCATGCTGCGCGCCTCGGGCATCGAATGGGACCTTCGCAAGAAGCAGCCTTACGCCAAATACGCCGAGGTTGATTTCGATATCCCGGTCGGCAACCACGGCGATTGCTACGACCGTTACCTCGTGCGCATGGCCGAGATGCGCCAGTCGGCGCTGATCGTGCGCCAGTGCGTGGAATGGCTCCGGAAAAACCCCGGTCCGGTGATGATCGAGAATTACAAGGTCTCGCCGCCCAAGCGTGAAGACATGAAGGAATCGATGGAAGCGTTGATCCATTGGTTCAAGTTGTTCACAGAGGGCTACAGCGTGCCCGCGGGCGAAACCTACGCCGCGGTCGAGGCGCCCAAGGGCGAATTCGGTTGCTACATGATTTCCGACGGCGCCAACAAGCCGTTTCGTGTGCACCTGCGTGCGCCCGGTTTCCCGCATCTCGCTTCGATCGACGAAATCACGCGCGGGCACATGCTGCCCGACGTGGTGGCCATGATCGGCACCTACGATCTGGTGTTCGGGGAGGTGGACAGGTGACCGACTCGGACGTCATCGCCATTCCCGGTTCGGCGAAGCCGGTTACCCCCTTCGGGACGAAGGGCGGCGCGAGGCGCCGCGAACGAAGTGCGGCCGCGCAGTGGCGGGGGGATGTTTTCGAGCCAGACGAAAGCCATCCCCCTCGATCCCCCTCCCTGCGGAAGGGGGAGGAAAATCCCCCAGCTGGTTTTCCCCCGGTCCCAGGGCGGCGGTCGCTGGTCCCGGAGTTTTGCGCATGAAAGCCACCGGCAATTTCGACAAGGTCAGGAACGTCGATCCGATGTCGGTGCTGACCGACGCGACGCGCAAGCACATCGATCACTGGGTCGCGAAGTTCCCGCCCGATCGCAAGCGCTCGGCGGTAATCCAGGGCCTGATGGCGGCGCAGGAGCAGAACAATGGCTACCTCACCGACGAGCTGATCGCGGCAGTCGCGAAGTATCTGGAACTGCAACCGGTATGGGCGTACGAAGTCGCAACGTTCTATTCGATGCTCGAAACCAAGCCGGTCGGCCGTCACAACGTGGCGGTGTGCACCAATATTTCGTGCTGGCTGAACGGTGCGGACCGCATCGTCAGGCACTGCGAAGAGAGGCTCGGCGTGAAGCTGGGCGAAACCACTGCCGACGGACGCGTCTACCTCAAGACCGAAGAGGAATGTCTCGCGGCCTGTTGCGGCGCGCCGATGATGACAGTCGACGGGTATTACCACGAAAACCTCACGCCCGAGAAAGTCGACGAAATTCTGGATGGGCTCAAATAATCATGGCAGTCGGACCCGCCCCCGAGGAACACCAGGTTGTCTATACCACGCTCCATTTCGATGAGCCGTGGACGCTCGAGAACTACCGCAAGACCGGTGGCTGGAAGGCGTGGGAAAAAATCCTCACCGAAAAGACGGACCCGGCGGCGATCGTGGACGAGCTGAAGAAGAGTTCGCTGCGTGGACGCGGCGGCGCCGGTTTCCCGACCGGCATGAAGTGGTCGTTCATGCCGCGCAGCGCGCCGGGACAGAAATACATCCTGTGCAACTCGGACGAATCCGAACCCGGTACCTGCAAGGATCGCGATATCCTGAGATTCAATCCGCACGCGGTGCTGGAAGGCATGGCGATCGGCTGCTACGCGACGGGTTCCACGGTCGCCTACAACTACCTGCGCGGCGAGTTCCACCACGAACCGTTCGAGCATATCGAGCAGGCGCTGCATGAGGCGGAGGCCGCAAGTTTGCTGGGTGCCAATATCCGCGACAGCGGCATCGATGTCACCATCCATAACGTACTCGGCGCCGGCGCCTACATCTGCGGCGAGGAAACCGCGCTGATGGAATCGCTGGAGGGCAAGAAGGGTTGGCCGCGCTACAAACCGCCTTTCCCCGCCAACTTCGGCGTGTACGGACGCCCGAGCACGGTCAACAACACAGAGACCTTTGCCTCGGTGCCGGCGATCATGCGCAAGGGCGCCGACTGGTTCCTCAATCTCGGCAAACCCAACAACGGCGGTCCCAAGATCTTTTCCGTATCGGGCCACGTCAACAAACCCGGCAACTATGAGATTCGCCTCGGTACGCCATTCAAGGACTTGCTGGAAATGGCCGGCGGCATACGCAACGGATACAAACTGAAAGCCGTGATCCCGGGCGGCTCGTCCATGAAGATCCTGGTCGCCGACAAGATGCTGGAATGCACCATGGACTACGACTCGCTGCGCGACGCGGGTTCGGGCCTGGGTTCCGGCGCCGTGATCGTGATGGACGAAACCACCTGCATGGTGCGCGCTTGCGAACGTATCGCGCGGTTCTACCACATGGAATCCTGCGGCCAATGCACGCCGTGCCGCGAGGGCACCGGCTGGATGCACCGCGTGCTGACCCGCATCGTGGCTGGCGGCGGTACCCCGGAAGACCTGCACCGCCTCAAGGCCGTTGCGGGTCAGATCGAGGGTCACACGATCTGCGCGTTCGGCGAGGCTGCGGCATGGCCGGTGCAGGCGTTCCTACAAAATTACTGGGACGAGTTCGAGTACTACTGCGAACACGGTCGTTCGATGGTGGACGACGAGTTGGGAATGGCAGCATGAGCGCCATGCGAAACGCATGGCGCAATGCGCCACACCCCCACACCCCCCACGTGCATCGCGGATGCCGCGACGCACGCAGCCCCGTTTACTCAAGGGGGCTTGAGGTCAGTACTTCGGGTGGAATCGTTCAATGAACGCATTATCCAAAGATACCGCCCCGGTCGACATGGTCGAATTCGAGATCGACGGCCATCCGGTCAGCGCGCCCAAGGGTTCGACGATCATCCAGGCGGCCGATGCGGCGAAGATCCCGCTGCCGCGGTTCTGCTACCACGAAAAGTTGCCGGTTGCGGCGAATTGCCGCCAATGCATGGTGGAAGTGGAGCAGGGCGGCAAAATGATTCCCAAGCCGCAGGTCGCGTGCGCGACGCCGGTCGCGGCCGGCATGAAGGTGTTCACGCACTCGCCCAACGCCGTGAAATGGCAGCGCAACACCATGGTGTTCCTGCTGATCAACCA
>JBOHYR010000146.1:0-38671 GCA_050737995.1 Rhodanobacteraceae bacterium | reverse complement strand
ACCATGGAGCGAGGGGAACTACGAACTCGACGACCAGGCATTCCGCAAGCCGGCCGCGAAATTCATGGTGGTCGCCTACGATTTCGGGCTCAAGCGCAACATCCTTCGCCTGCTGGTCGAGCAAGGTTGCGACATCACGGTGGTGCCCGCGCAGACGCCGGCCGAAAAGGTCCTGGCGATGCAGCCCGACGGCGTGTGCCTGACCAACGGGCCCGGCGATCCGGCTGCCTGCGGCTATGCCATCGATGCGACACGCGCCCTCCTGGATGCGAAGCTTCCAGTGTTCGGTATCTGCCTCGGCCACCAGTTGATGGGCCTGGCGCTCGGCGCGAAGACGCTAAAAATGCCGTTCGGCCACCACGGTGCCAATCACCCGGTCAAGGATCTGGACGATGGCCGCGTGCTGATCACCTCGCAGAATCACGGCTTCGCGGTCGATCCCGCGACGCTGCCCTCGAACACGCGCACGACGCATGTCTCGCTGTTCGACGGCTCGCTGCAGGGCTTCGCGCTCACCGACAGGCCGGCATTCTGCTTCCAGGGGCATCCGGAGGCGAGCCCGGGGCCGCACGATATTGCGTACTTGTTCGGGCGGTTTGCGAAATTGATGCGGGACTCGGGAGCACGGGACCCGGGACCCGGGACCGGGGACCCGGCCACGGGAGGGTCTCCGTGAACGCTACGCATTTTCGTGACCTGGATGTTTGGCGCGTGGCCATGGAACTGACTCGTAGGATCTACGAACTGGTTGCCGGATTTCCGAAGGAAGAGCGTTACGGATTAACGGCTCAGCTGCAACGAGCAGCCGTGTCCATTCCTTCCAACGTAGCGGAAGGGAATGCGCGCCAATCTGTGCGTGAGTACGCGCGATTCGTATCCATCGCTTCGGGCTCGGTCGCGGAGGTGCAGACTCAATTGTTGTTGACAATCGAGCTGGGGCTCGCCGACCAAGGATCAGTGGATCCAGTGCTGGATCTCGCCGAGCGGGTCAGCAAGATGCTCTATCGCCTCAGGCAGTCCTTGGAGCGCAACGCGAATTGCGGGTCCCGGGTCCCGGGTCCCGGGTCCCGAACGGCGAGTCCCGGGTCCCGCGTTTCGGAAGACTTCGAGGAATACCTGTAATGCCCCGCCGCACCGACATCAACACCATCCTGATCATCGGCGCCGGGCCGATCGTGATCGGCCAGGCCTGCGAGTTCGACTATTCCGGCGCACAGGCCTGCAAGGCTCTGCGCGAGGAAGGCTATCGGGTCGTGCTGGTGAACTCGAACCCGGCCACGATCATGACCGATCCGGAGATGGCCGATCGCGTGTACATCGAGCCGATCGACTGGCGCACGGTGGAGAAGATCATCGAGCGCGAAAAGCCCGACGCGCTGCTGCCGACGATGGGCGGCCAGACCGCGCTCAATTGCGCGCTGGACCTCGCCGACCACGGCGTGCTGGAGGCGCACGGCGTCGAACTGATCGGCGCATCGCGCGACGCCATCCGGATGGCCGAGGACCGCGAGCTGTTCCGAAACGCAATGGACGAGATCGGCCTCGCCTCGCCGGCGTCTGCGATCGCGCGCACGCTGGAGGAGGCGCGCGAAGGACAGGCGGCGCTCGGATTTCCCTGCATCGTGCGCCCGTCATTCACACTCGGTGGCACCGGTGGCGGCATCGCCTACAACGTCGAGGAATTCGAGCGGATCGTTTCGCGCGGACTGGAATTGTCGCCCGTGCACGAGGTGCTGATCGACGAATCGGTGCTGGGCTGGAAGGAATTCGAGATGGAGGTGGTCCGCGACCGCGCGGACAACTGCATCATCGTCTGCGCGATCGAGAATTTCGATCCGATGGGCGTGCACACGGGCGACTCGATCACGGTGGCGCCTGCGTTGACCTTGACCGACAAGGAATACCAGCGCCTGCGCGACGCTTCGATCGCGGTGCTGCGCAAGATCGGCGTGGACACGGGCGGCAGCAACGTGCAGTTCGGCGTCAATCCCGCCGATGGCCATGTGGTGGTGATCGAGATGAATCCGCGGGTGTCGCGTTCGTCCGCGCTGGCGTCCAAGGCCACCGGTTTTCCGATTGCCAAAGTCGCAGCCAAGCTGGCGGTCGGCTACACGCTGGATGAGCTCAAGAATGAAATCACCGGCGGCAAGACGCCGGCGTCGTTCGAGCCGACCCTCGATTACATCGTCACCAAGATCCCGCGCTTCGCGTTCGAGAAATTCCCGGCGGCCGATCCGCACCTGACGACCCAAATGAAATCCGTGGGCGAGGTGATGGCAATCGGTCGCACCTTCGCGGAGTCGCTGCAAAAGGCGCTGCGCGGTCTCGAGACCGGCCACGATGGTTTGACCCCAGGTGGCATCGACTGGAACACCTCGGAAGGCATGGAGTCGCTGAAGCGCGAATTGCGGCAACCGGGAGCAGAGCGCATCTTCCACTTGGGCGATGCGTTTCGCGCCGGGTTGTCATTGGAAGATGTCCACGAACTTTCGAAGATCGATCCGTGGTTCCTGGCCGCGATCGAGGATATCGTCGCGGCTGAGGCCGACGTGCGTGCGGGCGGAATGCGTGTGCTGGACGCTGCACGCATGCGCGAGTTGAAGCGTATGGGATTCTCGGATTCGCGTCTCGCCAAATTGCTGCAGTCGGACGAACGCTCGGTGCGCCATGTGCGTCACACGCTGGGCGTGCGACCGGTGTACAAGCGCGTCGATTCCTGCGCCGCCGAGTTCGCCACCACCACGGCGTACATGTATTCGACCTACGAGGAAGAGTGCGAGGCGAACCCGTCGGACCGCAGGAAGATCATGGTGCTGGGCGGCGGCCCCAACCGGATCGGGCAGGGCATCGAATTCGATTACTGCTGCGTGCACGCCGCGCTTGCGCTCCGGGACGAGGGGTACGAAACCATCATGGTCAATTGCAACCCCGAAACGGTTTCGACCGACTACGACACTTCAGACCGTTTGTATTTCGAGCCGGTCACCCTCGAGGACGTGCTGGAAATCGTCGACAAGGAAAAGCCGCGCGGCGTGATCGTGCAGTACGGCGGCCAGACGCCATTGAAACTGGCGCGCGCGCTGGAAGCGGCGGGCGTGCCGATTATCGGGACTTCTTCCGATTCGATCGACCTCGCCGAGGACCGTGAACGCTTCCAGAAGTTGATCGAGAAACTCGGCCTCAAGCAGCCTCCCAACCGGATTGCGCACACCGCCGAAGAGGCCATGGTACTTGCACGCGAGCTGGGTTATCCGCTGATCGTGCGCCCGAGCTATGTGCTGGGCGGCCGTGCGATGGAAGTGGTCCACGCCGATGAGGATCTGGCGCGCTATATCCGCGATGCGGTCCGCGTGTCCGAATCCTCGCCGGTGCTGCTCGACCGCTTCCTCGACAACGCGGTCGAGGTGGACGTGGACGTGATCGCAGATGCCGACGGCAAGGTGCTGATCGGTGGGATCATGCAGCACATCGAGGAAGCCGGCGTGCATTCGGGCGATTCCTCGTGCTCGCTCCCGCCGTATTCGCTGACGCCTGCAGTCCAGGACGAACTGCGTCGCCAGGTGACGCTGCTGGCGCGCGAGCTGGGCGTGGTCGGGCTGATGAATACCCAGTTCGCGATCCAGGGCGAGGACGTCTACATCCTCGAAGTCAACCCGCGTGCCTCGCGCACGGTGCCGTTCGTGTCGAAGGCAACCGGGCGTCCGCTGGCCAAGATCGCGGCACGTTGCATGGCCGGCGAAACACTTGCCGAACAAGGCGCGACCCACGAGCGCGTGCCGCATTATTGGGCGGTCAAGGAGGCAATCTTTCCGTTCCTGAAATTCTCGAATGTCGATCCGATTCTGGGTCCGGAAATGCGTTCGACCGGCGAGGTGATGGGCGTGGGGCGCAGCTTCGGCGAGGCATTCGCGCGCGGACACGAGGCCGCGCATATCGCGGCACCGGCACCGGGCAGCAAGGTGTTCCTGTCGGTTCGCGACGCCGACAAGCCGCGCTTGCTGGATGTCGCACACGACCTGGTCCGTCGCGGATTCTCACTGATTGCCACCGGCGGTACCTGTGCGTGGTTGCGCGAGCACGGCATCGAGTGCGAACGCATCAACAAGGTGCTGGAAGGCCGCCCGCACATCGTCGATGCCATCAAGAACGGTGAGATTTCCTACATCGTCAACACCACCGAAGGGCGGCAGGCAATTGCCGACTCGTTCTCGATCCGGCGCTCGGCACTGCAGCAGCACGTCACGTATTCGACCACTGTCGCAGGTGCGGCGGCCCTCCTGCATTCGCTGGATTTCCGCGAACACAGTGGTGTGATCAGCCTGCAGGAACTGCACGCCGAGCTGGACCAGCGTGACGCGCGCCGGCCAGACGAAGACGTCGCCGTGGCCTGATAACCGGCGCACCAAACCATTCATTCACCCGTGTATCCATGGCCACTTGGCCACGAAGGCACGCAATAGAGGAGTCCCGCACATGCAGCGAGCCCCCATGACCAAAGCCGGATCCGAACGCCTGCGCACGGAACTGGAACGCCTGAAATCCGTGGAACGCCCCAAGATCATCGCCGCGATCGCCGAGGCGCGTGCGCACGGCGATCTCAGCGAGAACGCCGAATACAACGCGGCACGCGAACAGCAGAGTTTCGTCGAAGGGCGCATCCACACGATCGAGGCGGCGCTTTCGACCGCCCAGATCATCGATCCTGCCACCCTCAACCCGGGCGAGAAAGTGGTATTCGGCGCGGTGGTTGACCTGGAAGATGCCGACAACGGCGATACCGTCACCTACCAGATCGTCGGTGACATCGAGGCCGACATCAAGCGGGGCCTGATCGCCGTGTCGTCGCCGATCGCGCGCGCGATGATCGGCAAGCGCGAGGGCGACAGCTTTGGTTTCGACGCTCCCGCCGGCGAGCGTAACTACGAAATAGTGGGTGTGCGATACGGAGTCCCCGATTGAATCCGGGCGAGTGGATCAGTGAGATGGATTGGTCCGGCTTGAGTTGCAAAGCGCGGACCATGGTGGGCATGTGGGCTTTTTTTGCAACGCAGAAGTCGGCCACTTCAGCCGCTTGGGTGCTTTCCACGATTCGATCAGAGACTCTGTTGGCGTGATCGCCTTCCGCGACTTCGCCCTGCGCCGCGGTGGACGCCTGCTGCTGTCGGGCGTCGACGCGGTGTTCCACGATGGCTGGAAAGTCGGCGTTGCCGGTCGCAACGGCACCGGCAAAACCAGCCTGTTCGCCGCGGTCCTTGGCGAAGTCGAAGCGGATGCGGGCGCGCTGGACGTGCCAACCGGTCTTCGGATTGGGTCGGTGGCGCAGGAAACTCCGGCATTGCCCGACGCCGCGATCGATTACGTCCTGGGTGGCGACGCCGAACTCGCGGCGGCGCTGGCCGACGAGGCACGCGCGCAAGCCGCTGGCGATCATGCGTCTGCAGCTGGCGCGCACCACCGCATCGATGCGCTCGGCGGTTATGACGGTCGAGCGCGCGCCGGACGCTTGTTGCATGGTCTCGGATTCAGCGCGGACGAGCACGTCCGGCCAGTGGCGGCGTTCAGCGGCGGCTGGCGCGGGCGTCTGAATCTCGCCCGCGCCCTGATGGCGCCGTCAGACTTGCTGCTGCTGGACGAACCCACCAACCACCTCGACCTGGATGCCGTGTTGTGGCTGGAACAATGGTTGCGCCGCTACCCGCGAACGCTGATGGTGATCTCGCACGACCGCGAATTCCTCGACGGCACGGTCGATCACGTCCTGCATCTGGAGCAAGGCGGTGCACGCCTGTATGCAGGCAATTACAGCGACTTCGAACGTCAGCGTGCCGAACGGCTTCACCAGCAACAGGCAGCGCACTCCAGGGAACAGGCCGAACGCGCCCATCTGCAATCGTTTATCGACCGCTTTCGCGCCAAGGCCACCAAGGCGCGTCAGGCACAATCGCGTATCAAACGGCTGGAAAAACTGTCGGGCACCGAGGCCGTGCGCGCGGAACGCGCATTCGAGTTCCAGTTTCCTCAACCCGAGCGTGTGCCGCAATCCATGCTGAAGCTGGAACATGTCGATGCGGGCTATCCACCGGAAGGGCGCCGGGTGCTCTCGGATGTGAGCTTCAGGGTACAGGCCGGAGACAGGATCGGATTGCTTGGCCCAAACGGCGCCGGCAAGTCCACTTTCGTGAAGACGCTGGTCGGGGAATTGCCGCCGCTTGTCGGAGAACGCCAAGTGCACAAGGATGCGGTTATCGGGTATTTCGGGCAACAAATCGTCGAGAGCCTGAGTGCGGGCAATACGCCTTTCGATCACCTGCGTGAGTTGGCGCCAGATGCGCCGCCACAGACTTTGCGCGACTGGCTGGGCCAGTGGCGCTTTGCCGGCGAACGCGCATTTGATCCGGTGGAAGGTTTTTCAGGTGGCGAACGCGCGCGGCTGGCACTCGCGCTGATCGCGTGGCGCAAGCCCAACCTGCTGGTGCTGGACGAGCCCACCAACCACCTCGACCTGGACATGCGCGGCGCGCTTGCCGATGCACTGAACGATTATCCGGGTGCGTTGGTGCTTGTGGCGCACGACCGTCACCTGCTGGGACTGGTATGCGACAATTTCTGGCGTGTGGCTGATGGTTCTCTCGCGCCTTTCGAGGGAGATCTCGATGACTACGCACGCTGGCTGCGTGGACGCGCAGGTGAACCTGGCGAGCGCGCAAGCGCCTCTTCCCAGACAGCGAACCCGCGCGATCGACGACGCGAGGCCGCGGCCGAACGCGAGCGCACCCGTATCCTTCGCAAGCGGTTGGACAGGATCGAGGCACGCATCGCGGGGATCGACAGCGCGCTGTCCGCGTTGCAGGAGCAGCTCGCCGACCCTTCCCTTTACGAGGGTCCGACCGCGTTGCTCGCCGGGATCGGCCGCGAGCAAAGCGGGCTGCGCGAGGAAAAGGCAGCGCTTGAAGCCGAGTGGCTGAAGGCATGCGAAGATCTGGAAGCCGCAACGGCATGAGCGTCCTGCACATCCTGCTGCCGCCGCAAGCCGGCGATGAATCGGCGCTGCGGCGCTGGCTCGCAAGGGGCGATCGGCTGCCGGATGTGCCGAATCCACGAAACCATGCGTTGCGCACATTGTTTCGTTTCGCGTGCACAACGATGCCCGTGGCAGCCCTGCGCCACCACGTCCATGCCGACGATGCACCTATCGAAAGCTGGGTTTGCGCGGATCCTGCTTATGTTCGCAGCGAAGCGACCGGCGCGCGGCTGATGAAGTGGCCGCTCGCGGATGTGTCGGAAGAGGATGCGCGCGAACTCTCGACTACCCTGATGCCGCTGTTCGGCGACGCCGGTGCACCGCTCGCCGTCGATACACCTTCGATGTGGTGCCTGCATCTGCCAGACGGCGCACCGAACGTCGCGTTCATGAGCCCTGTCGATGCATTGGGCGCGTATCTGCTTGAGTGTCTGCCCGAGGGTGACGCCGGCCGCCGCTGGCGGCATCTGTTCAACGAGGCGCAGGTTGCGCTGCACGCGCACCCGGTCAATGCCGCGCGCACCGCCGCCGGCAAGCTGCCGGTGAACGCATTGTGGTTCTGGGGAACAGGGCGGTTGCCGGAATCTGTCGAAACCGCGCTTGTGACCGTGGCATCCAACGACGACCTGATCCGCGGTTTGGCAAAAGTGGCGCAGGTCGATTGCGTACAGACTTTGCCGGAGGCCATCGAGGCTTCAATCGAAGGCGGCGATGCATTGCTTGATCTCGACATGCGCGAACGGCACGACATTTCGGGGCGATGGGTTCCACATTTCCAGCGATGGTTGCGCGGCCGGCGTTTTGATGCAATCGAGCTCGCGTTTCCGGGTGGCGAACGTTTCCGGGTACGGCACACGCATCGCCTGCGTATCTGGCGGCGCGGGTGAGTGCGGGGAGGCGCTCGCCCAAAATGGTGCTCAGCGCGGTCGGTGCAACACCGCACGGCTGGCCCGATTCCGTGCATCCGGTGGTGCAACGCATCTACGCCGCCCGCGGTGTGACGTGTCCTGACGAAACTGGCCACCGCCTGGCTGGCCTGCTGCCGCCCGATGGGTTGGGCGGGCTCGATCGTGCGCTCGAACTGCTTGCCGAAGCCATTGCGAATGATCGATCCATCCTGATCGCGGGGGATTACGATTGCGATGGCGCCACAGGTTGTGCCGTCGCGGTGCGCGGCCTGCGCATGCTGGGTGCGCGTCATGTCGATTACGTGGTTCCCGACCGCGCGGCGCATGGGTACGGCCTGACCGCCGCGCTGGTCGAATCGTTGCAGGAGACGCCCGACCTGATCGTCACTGTCGACAATGGCATTGCGTCGCTGGCCGGCGTCGGTGCGGCGAGGGAACGCGGCTGCAGGGTGATCGTCACAGACCATCACCTGCCGGGTCCGCGCCTGCCCGACGCCGATGCAATCGTGGATCCGAACCTGCCGGGTGACGGCTTTGCGAGCAAGCATCTTTGTGGTGTCGGAGTGATGTTTTATGTGTTGCTGGCATTGCGAGCGCGGATGCGCGCAGCCGGCACGTTTGCCGGACTTGCGCTACCCGACCTTTCGGTCTTGCTTGATCTCCTTGCGCTCGGGACGGTCGCCGACCTTGTCCCGCTCGATGCCAACAACCGCGCGCTGGTGGAGGGCGGCCTGCGGCGGATCCGTCGCGGCGCCGCGTGTGCCGGTATCACGGCGCTGTTCGAAGTGTCGACGCGCGATCCGCGACGAGCCACCGCATCCGATCTCGGGTATGCGATCGGCCCGCGCATCAACGCGGCCGGACGATTGGAGGACATGACGATCGGCGTGGAGTGCCTGCTTTCAGACGATCCATCTCATGCGCGCGCTCTGGCGGCAACGTTGCACGATATCAACGCACAGCGGCGCGACCTGCAAACCTCCATGGTCGAGGATGCGATCGCAAAACTGGACGGCATCGACGTCGGTGACGCACTCGGTGTCTCGCTGTTCGATCCGGGTTGGCATCCCGGTATCGTCGGTCTGGTGGCATCGAAGTTGAAGGAGCGCCTGTACCGTCCGGTGGTCGCGTTTGCGCCCGTGGGCGAGGACGCGGGTGACGAGGGTGAGTTGCGAGGTTCCGCCCGCTCCGTGCCGGGCTTCCACATCCGCGATGCACTGGCGGATGTGGAAGCGCGCAGTCCGGGCCTGATCATTCGTTTTGGCGGCCACGCCATGGCGGCTGGCCTGAGCATGCGGCTTTCGAACTACACGCGTTTCGCCGAACTATTCGATGCCGTGGTGCGGGACCGCGTTGGTGCGGACGCGCTGCAACCCGTGCTGCACAGCGACGGCGAGCTCGCGCCGGCTGAATTCGATCTGGATCTGGCACGGCAGCTGCGCGTTGCCGGCCCTTGGGGGCAGGGCTTCCCCGCGCCCCTGTTCGACAATGTATTCGAGTGCATCGCGTGCAAGGCGATGGGATCCGACGGATCGCATCGGCGCTTGCAATTGCGCGATCCGCACGATGGGCGCATCCACGACGCGGTGATGTTCGGCGTTGACGACGACATCCCGACCGGCGTGGCGCTGCGTGTGGCGTTCGAACTCATGGTCAACGACTGGCAGGGGCGCGAATCGCTGCGGCTACTGGTGCGGCATTGGGAACGCAACGATCCATGAAAAGGCAAAGGCCCGGCGAGCCGGGCCTTTTTCTGACTGCAGCGGCACAATGGTGTCGTTACTGCTTGTCGGAAACGAACGACGTTGTGGTGCCGGACTTCATGTTGTGGTTCGACGTTTTCATGGTCTTGCCGTCTGCCGCTATGGTCATGGTGCTGGTCATCCGCACTTTGCCGTCATTCTCATAAGTCTCACGCAAGGTGTGTTTGCCCAGCCGTTTCACCGAGACGGTGCCGTCCGGTTTGCCATTTTCCATGAACGGGACAGCCTTGCCGTTGATTTTGGCGGTGTAAGAATCGTTGGCGGCATCGTTGTAGCTGATGTCGTTGCCATCCACCTTGTAAGTATCTGCCATTGTGTTCCCGCTTGCGCTGATTACGTGGCCGAGTCGCCATGAGCCCGCCGCGGCATTAGATCCGGGTGCGCCCTTGGCCACACGGTCCATCACAATCTTGGCACTCATGGAACCGGTGCTGTCGTGATTGGTGAAGTCCTCGGTGGCTGTCTTGCCATCAGAGGCCACCGTGAACGTGCTTTCATGCACGACTTTGCCGTCTTTTTTCTCGGTCGTCTGAATGGTGTGATCATTGGCGATCTTGATCGCGATCGTGTCGAAGCCTGGATGCCCGGAGACCGCATGGTCCGCGCCGTCCGCCTTGACGCTGATCGGTGGCGTGCAGTTGCAGTGGTACATACCACTTTTCAAGTGGATGACCATGGCCTTACCGGACTGATGCACGGTGCCAGGGTTCATCTTCCAAGTGCCGGTGAAAGCGCTTTGCGCGAACGCGCACGCAGGAACCAGCAGCGCGAGCACAAAGCTCGCGACGAGTAGCCGTTTCATGATTGCCTCCTGGGATGAGGGGCCCGTGTCTGAATACAGCACCCAGCCCCTTGGGGTGCGGCGCGGCGAGCGTGCGCCTTGCGGCGTCATCAAGACGTGAACATCAACGGTCCCGCAAGAAAGTTACGTAATACATTGATGCAGCTATCTTTTCGTGGCCAGCGTCAAGCCGTCTCCGATGGGCAGCAGCGCCATGTCGATGCGCTCGTCTTGATGCAGTTTGTCGTTGAGCGCCTGCAGGGCTCGCGTGTCGTCATCTTGTGCCGGTCTGGCCACGTCACCGCTCCACAACGTGTTGTCGAAAGCGAGAAGGCCGCCCTGACGCGTGAGCGTGAGACAGCGCTCGTAGTAGCCGTCGTAATTTGTTTTGTCTGCATCGATGAATGCGAAATCGTAGCGACCGGCTTCGCCCGCCGCGAGCCGGTCATCGAGGGTTTCGTTGGCGGGCGCGATGACGAGCTCGATCTTTTCGCTCACGCCGGCTCGCTGCCAGTACGGCTTGCCGACCGATGTGTATTCCTCGCTGACGTCGCAAGCGAGGACCCTGCCGTCCTTCGGCAATGCCAGCGCCACGGTGAGCGCACTGTATCCGGTGAACGTGCCGATCTCGATGGTGCGGCGCGCCCCGATCAACTTGACCAGCAACCTCATGAACTGGCCTTGCTCGGGTGAAATTTGCATGCCCCCGCGTGGGTATCTGGCTGTCGCCTCGCGCAGCGCGGTTTGTTCCGGATGTTCATGCAGCGTGTGATCAAGCAGATATTGGTACAGCGTGTCGTCGAGATTGATGGTGCGTCTGGACATGGACCGTTTCCGAATGGATCAGAAAGTATTGCGCATGGACGTTGCGCCGTCGATCGCCGAACCGCGACCTAGCGGCGCATCGTCCAGGGTACCGTCCTGAGCAACGGCCTGTAAATCAACACCTGCCGCGCAGTAAATCATGGCGTGAACATCCGCAGCAGTTTCTCCATGCCATAAGGCTTTTCCCGCAGTGAATCGGGGTCCCATTCACTGCGCGATACGGCGAAGAAATCTCCGCCGTAGACATGGATCGCAGCCGTGACGCGCGCAAGGGGATTGACGACCGAATGGATTGCGTCAGGCCCGAAAGCTGCCACGCCCCCTCGCCAAGCGACAAGGCTCCGATGGGTTTTATCCTGCCATCGGGATCGTCCTTGATCCGGCGCCACAGGATGTTGTCTTCCCGACCGGAATAGACGCCGACCACGGCCCACAAGGCATGCTCGTGCGGCATCACGATTTGCCCTACCGGCCAAAGCGCGTTGATGATCGTCAGTTCCGTCGAACGCAGAATCGCCTGGACATCACCGTTGTTCGGCGCGCCGAATTCCTTGGTCAACGCGGCAGGGTCGGATATGGCATGCGCCACGATCTCCCTAACGGCGCTCACCGGTTGTTCCTCGTGGAGGGCGGCTTGGCAGTCTGCGATCAACTGGTCTTTGTTGAACATGATCGTGGTTTGAGGGTTCGCGCGAATCGTAGCTCTCGAACGCAGGTCGCGCCCGACGCTGTACGTTGGTCAATTTTGGCGTAATCTAGCTCTTCTCACCAACCGAAGGAATCAAACCATGTCACATCCAGTGTGCAAGGTTTTCGCCGTGGTCGCCGGTGTGATGCTGAGTGTCGGTGCAGTTTCCGCAGCGCAATCTGGGCTGATCGCGACGTCTGGTGATACCGCGACGATGCTCAAGGAGGCGGTTGCTGGCAAGTGGCGATCCGATGCAAACAGGGCGCGCGACCAGTATCGCCATCCTGTCGAGACGCTGGAATTCTTTGGCATCGAGCCGAACATGACGGTGGTGGAACTCGCGCCGGCCGGCGGCTGGTACACCGAAATCCTGGCGCCCTTCCTGTATGCGCACGGGCACCTGATCGAGGCCGCATCGCCACCGCGTCACGGCAAGCCGTCCAAATTCGAGGCCAAACTCAAAGCCGACCCGGCGGTGTACGGCCACATCGAGAAGGTGATTCCGTTTGCGCCGCCCGCTCAGGTGGACCTCGGACCCGACAATTCGGCGGACATGGTTCTGACTTTCCGCAACACTCACGACTGGATGAACAATAGTCCTGAAACCCTGGCCAAGGTGTTCAAGGCGGCGTTCGCCGTGCTGAAACCGGGTGGGGTGTTCGGCGTGGTCGAGCATCGCGCCAAGCCGTTTGCCATCGCGGCGGTAAGTGCGAAGAAGCTGCATCGGCTGCCGGAGGATTACCTGATCGAACTGGGCCTCAAGTCCGGCTTCCGGCTGACGGGCGTGTCGGAAATCAATCGCAATCCGAAGGATCCCGAAGATATAAATGTGCATAGCTTGCCGCCCGATCTCGACTGGGGCGATACCGCGGCGCAGAAAGAGCAATACAAAAAAATCGGCGAGAGCGATCGCATGACGCTGAAGTTCGTGAAGCCGTGACCGGAACGTTGTCGGAGGGTTGAAAAACCCATGGCGGCGGAGCATCGTGAATAGTACCGGCCAGCAACGGCACGGTCCCCTACACAAGGAATCATCATGAGCAAGCAGCGCCCCGTCGTCGCGGTACTGGTCGGAAGCCTTCGCAAGGATTCACTCAACAAGCAGCTTGCGCATGCGCTGGAAAAAATAGCCGGTGACCGCGCTGAGTTTCGCCATATCCGTATCGACGACTTGCCGCTCTACAACCAGGATTTCGATGCCGACTATCCAACGCTTTGCGAGGGCCGCAAGGAGGAAATCAGGTCAGCCGACTCGATCCTGTTCGTGACGCCCGAATACAACCGCTCGATTCCGGGCGTGCTCAAGAATGCCATCGATGTCTGCTCGCGCCCCTATGGCACCAACGCGTTTGCCGGCAAGCCGGGAGGAGTGATCGGTACGTCCGGCGGTGCGATGTCGACCGCGCTGGCGCAGCAGCATCTTCGCAATGCGTGCGTGTTCCTCGACATTTACATGATGGCCCAGCCCGAGGCGTTCGTTCGTTACAAGGAAGGGCTGTTCGCGACAGACGGCAGCGTGACGGACGCAAGCGTCGGCAAGTTCCTCGCCGCGTTTGTCGACCGTTATCTGGAATGGGTGAACCGATTCGCTTAGCCGATGCCTTGAATGGCATCGGCTGAACCGGCGAACGCCCGAAGCAGGATGCTGAAGACCAGGGTAGCTTGGCGAGCGCTGGACGTGCGCGCCTGGCAACAACGGTTCAGCGCTTGATCGAAGCGTCGTCCGCCTCGTCGGACGCGTAGCGGCTGCGATACCTGTAACGGCCGCAGTACGGTCGCCGCACCAGCGTGAACAGGCCGCCCAGGATCAGAAATAGTGGCCACCACACGACCCAGTCAAGATTCAGCAGGAACATCACCGCCACCAACGTGACGGCTCCGGCAGCCAGCAGGAAATGCACCACGTCGCCATCTATCCTGCCGCGCGCGCGGTACACCTCGTACGCGCGTGTCAGCGGTGCCAGCGCGCCGATCAGGATGAACCAGGCCCACCAATTGCCATGATAGAAGAAGCCGAAGTCGTACCCGAGGTTGCCGAGCAGGAACAGCACGCCGATTGCGATGATCCCCATGGCCGGGAAAATGCGCCACTCGTAGTGGCGGCGCGGCGAATCGGAGGGTTCAGTGGTCATGACGGCAACCTCGCTGCAGTGGTGCCTACGTTACGCCGGGCTCGCCGCCGCCGCCAGTGACAGTTGTCAGCCGGCGGCGTTGACGCCCAAGGTCGGTGTGCTCAGGTATGGCCGTTCTCCAGTTCGTGGGCAAGCGCCTTGTCGTGATAGACGTTGCGGATGGCTTCCAGCAAGGCGGCGGTGTCTACGGCCACGGCACGATTGGTGCTGCCGTTGTACCAGTAACCGCCACCAAGTGAGTGGATATTGCCGTCGAAGATCAAGCCGACCACGTCGCCGGCGCGGTCGATCACCGGGCTGCCGGAGTTGCCGCCTATGATGTCGTTGGTGGTCACGAAATCAAAATGCGTGGCGAGGTTCAGTTGATCCTTGGCCTTGATCCATGATTCCGGCAGTCTAAACGGTTCGCTCCCGGTTGCACGCGTATAGACGCCCGCGAAATCCGTGAACGGTTTGACCATACGACCCTTTTCCATCCAGCCTTTTACCTGACCATAGGACAGGCGCAGCGTGAAGGTGGCGTCGGGGTAGATCGACGTGCCGTATTTGGCAAAACGCGCCTTGGCGAGGGCTTCGCCGGCAGTGCGAATCGGCGCTTCGACTTCATCTTCATACTGTTTGCGCACGGCACGCGAGGCCGGATCCACTTCCAGCGCGAACCGGATCATGGGATCGGTGGAAGCCTTGATGGCCTTGAGGCCACCTCTCCAGAGTTGCTTGCGGTCGGCGACCGACATCAGTCTGGTACCGCCGACCAGTTGCTTCGCCAGCTCGGCTGGATCCTGCTTGCCGAAAATCTGGTGTACCAGTGGATTGTCCGCCCCAAGCGCCTGCCGCAGCTTGTGCAGCGACCACGTCATTTCGGTGGTTTCGAGCTTGGGATGAATCGGCGCGCTGGAAAATACGCTTTGCTCGACCGCCGGCAGGTTGGAATCGCGATAACGGGACAGGCGTTCGGCGTTGGGCTTCGCGCGCTCCTCGGCGGCGCGCACCAGGGTGCGTGCGATGGAGAACAGGTCCCCGTTGAACCCTTGACCGCGTTCCAGCATGCGATAACGCGTGGCAAGGTTGGCGTATTGTTTTTCGGCGTTCGCGATCGTTGTCCATGGGTTGCCGTATTCGGCGCGACGCGCGGGCGTGGCGTTGACCCATTGCCTGAGTGCGGCTTCACTCTTTTCCTTTTCCGCGTACAAGGCGGGGTTGTCGAGGGCCTGGATCCTGCCCTTGAATGCCTTGAGTGCGTTGTCGATACCAAATATCGGTTCCGCGGCCTGACGCGCTTGCTCGGCGTTCTGCTGGCCGTATTCCCACAGCATGCCGCGTAATTCCGAGAGGTAGGCGAGTAGGGGGATCAAGTCGTCGTTACGCAGAGATTTCAATTGCGCGATGGTGTAATTGCGCTGGGTCGAACCGGGGTTGCCGACGACGAACGTCAGGTCGCCATCCTTCGGCCCTTGGGGGTCGAACCTGAAGTATCCGGTGTGCGCCGGCTTGCCATCCACGTAGGCACGCAGGAAGGTGACGTCGAGGTCGTAGCGGGGGAAGTTGAAGTTGTCGAGGTCGCCGCCGAAGAAGGCGATTTCCTGCTCGGGCGCGAACGCCAACCGGACATCCTGATATCGCCGATAGGTGTAGAGGTCGTAACGGCCGCCGTGGTAGAGCGTCACCACCTGGCAGCGGCGAGTGACAGCGTTGTTGCCGGCGCATTGTTGCTCGATGTTGCCAATGACGGCGCGTTGCGCCTTGATGAAAGCAGCGCCTGTCTTGCCGTGGGTGGCGGCGTTGACCTTGCCGGTAACATCAGTGATGGATTCGAGCTGGTTCAGCTCCATATCCGGGCACTTGAGTTCGCCCTTGCGGTCGGCCGCCATGAACCCGGTTTCCATGTAGTTCTGCTTCGGTGTCGAGTTCGCCACCAGGCACCCGTTGGCGCAGTGGTGGTTGGTCATCACCAGCCCGTCGGCAGACACGAACGAGGCGGTACAGCCGCCGGCGATCCTGAGCGCCGAATGCTCGACATGATCGATCCACGCCTGAGTCGGCGTGAAGTGGTATTTGTCCTGCAATTGCTTGCCTGGCAGGTTGTTGAGCGTCCACATGCCTTCGTCGGCGAATGCCGGCGTGGCAGCGGCGAGCGTCAGGCAAAGTCCGAGAAAAAACGCACTCGAGATCTTCAAGGTGATTTCCTGTGTGTCGTTCAAGGTTGTCCCCGTATCGGCGAGTCGCGTGGTCACACCGGGCAATCTGGGCTTTACTGCTGTGCACCCGGCCCGACGCGCGACGTCGGTCACGGTACCGCGATTGTTCTGCTTTCGCCAGCGATCGCGACGGTGCAGGAAGCCGGCGGCTTTGCTACCATTCCGCGTCTTTTCGCAGCGAAAACTTCGTCATGCCGGAAACCAACCCTATCCGCACCCACATCGCGGGCCTGCGCGAGCGCGTCGAATCGCTCAGGGGGTATCTTTGACTACCCAGCGCGGCGCGAACGCCTCGAGGAAGTAACCCGCGAGTTGGAAAGTCCGAATATCTGGGACGAGCCCCAGCGCGCCCAGGATCTGGGCCGCGAACGGGCCCGTCTGGCCGAATTCGTCGAAGGCCTGGACGGCATCGCGCACGGGCTCGACGATGCCGGCGAGTTGCTGGATCTGTCCGCCGACGAGGGCGACGACGCGTCGGTGCAGGCTGTCGCGAACGACGTCGACGCGTTGGAAAAACACGTCGCCAAACTGGAATTCCAGCGCATGTTCTCTGGCGAAATGGATGCCGCCAACGCATTCGTCGACATCCAGGCTGGTGCTGGCGGCACCGAGGCCCAGGACTGGGCCGAGATGCTGCTGCGCATGTACCTGCGTTGGGCCGAGGATCGCGGCTGGCAGACGGAACTGCTGGAAGCCTCTTCGGGCGAGGTCGCGGGTGTCAAGTCTGCGACCTTCCGGGTCGCCGGCGACTACGCCTACGGCTGGCTCAAGACCGAGATCGGCGTGCATCGGCTGGTGCGGAAATCGCCGTTCGATTCCGACAACCGCCGCCACACCAGTTTTGCCTCGGTGTTCGTCTCTCCGGAGGTCGACGATGACATCGACATCGAGATCAACCCGGCCGACCTCAAGACCGACGTGTATCGTTCGTCCGGCGCCGGCGGCCAGCACGTCAACAAGACCGAGTCGGCGGTTCGTATCACCCACGTGCCGTCGGGTATCGCGGTGGCTTGCCAGACCGAGCGTTCGCAGCACGCCAATCGCGATCGCGCCATGAAAATGTTGCGTGCCAAACTGTACGAGGCCGAGATGCAGAAGCGCAACGCCGAAAAGGCTGCGGTGGAGGCGACCAAGTCCGATGTAGGCTGGGGCAGCCAGATCCGCAACTACGTGCTGGACCAATCGCGCATCAAGGATCTGCGTACCGGCGTCGAGCGCACCGACACCCAACGCGTACTGGATGGCGATCTCGACGATTTCATCGAAGCGAGCCTGAAGATGGGGCTGGAAGCTGGCGCCAAGCGCGCTGACGCCTAGGAAGAACTCGAAATGTCGGATCAAGAAGTGTCGCTGCCATCGCCTGCTGACGAAAACAAGCTGATCGCCGAGCGGCGCGAGAAATTGCGGGCACTGCGTGGACAGGGCATCGCATTCCCCAACGATTTTCGTCCGGATGCGTTCGCTGGTGATCTGCAATCCGAAACCGATGGAAAGGATGCAGAGACACTCGCGGCTCAGGTGCGTCGCGTGCGGGTCGCGGGACGGTTGCTCGGCAAGCGTGTCATGGGCAAGGCCAGTTTCGCGCGTGTGCAGGATGTGAGCGGCTCGATCCAGTTGTTCCTTCAGGCCGCCACGCTGGGCGAAAGCTACGACGCGTTCAAGGGCTGGGATGTCGGCGACATCGTCGGCGCCGAAGGAACGCTGATGCGGACGAAGACCGGCGAATTGTCGGTCAAGGCCGATGCGCTGCGTTTGCTCACCAAGTCGCTGCGACCACTGCCTGACAAGTGGCACGGGCTTGCCGACGTCGAGCAAAGGTATCGCCAGCGTTACGTCGACCTGATCGTGACACCTGAATCACGTGAGACGTTCCAGAAGCGTTCGCGTATCATCGGTTTCATCAGGAAATGGCTGGAAGCCGAACCACGGCGATTCATGGAAGTCGAGACGCCGATGATGCACCTGATTCCGGGCGGCGCGACCGCGCGGCCGTTCCTGACCCACCACAACGCACTCGACATCGACCTCTACCTGCGTGTCGCGCCGGAGCTGTACCTCAAACGTCTGGTTGTCGGCGGTTTCGAACGGGTCTACGAGATCAACCGCAACTTCCGCAATGAGGGCGTGTCCACCCGGCACAACCCCGAGTTCACGATGTTGGAGTTGTACCAGGCGTATGCGTCTTACAACGAGGTCATGGACTTGACCGAGGCCATGGTCCGCGAAACCGCCGAGATGGTGCTTGGCACCACTTCGCTGAAATGGGAAGGCCGCGACATCGACGTCGGCAAACCGTTCCGGCGCTGGTCGCTGGCGGACGCCGTGCGTGAGCACAATCCGGAAATTGCGGAGCGCGAGTTGCGCGACGCGCCCGCTTTACGTACGCATTGCGCACGGCTGAGGGTTCCGGTGAAAAAAGAATACGGATGGGGCAAGCTGCTGCTGGAAATCTTCGAGAAGACCGTCGAGGATTCGCTGGTCCAGCCGACTTTCATTACGCAATATCCGACGGAGGTTTCGCCGCTGGCACGCGCCAATGATGCCGACGCCGAAATCACCGACCGCTTCGAATTGTTTGTCGGCGGCAAGGAACTGGCAAACGGCTTTTCGGAATTGAATGACCCGGAGGATCAGGCCGCGCGCTTCCGCGCGCAGGTCGAGGCCATGGATGCCGGCGACGACGAGGCCATGCATTTCGACGCCGATTACATCCGCGCACTGGAAACCGGCCTGCCGCCGACCGGCGGGTTGGGCGTCGGCATCGACCGGCTGGTGATGTTGCTTACCGATTCGCCATCGATTCGCGATGTGCTTCTTTTCCCCTACATGCGTCCGGAGACGTGATCCCTCTTGAAGGGGAGTGCTTGGATTCAACAAGGACCAGACTTTGATATGTGGTACGCGATCACCGGCATCGACAACGAAAACTCCCTTGCGAAGCGGATGGAGGCGCGCCCCGCACACGTCAGGCGTCTGAAGCAGTTGCTGGATGAGGGACGCCTGCTGCTGGCAGGGCCGTTTCCGGCCATCGACGCGGAAGATCCGGGTCCCGCGGGTTTCTCGGGCAGTTTGATCATCGCCGAGTTCGAGGACCTCGAAGCCGCCGGGACCTGGGCCGACGCGGACCCGTACATGGCGGCGGGTGTCTATCGAGAGGTGGCGGTGCGTCCGTTCCGGCAAACGCTGCCATGAGCGCCGCTTCAGTTGACGACATACGCGTGCGCCTGCGGGACGCCTTCGCGCCAAGCACGTTGGAAGTGATCGACGAGAGCCACCTGCACATTGGCCACGCGGGCGAGGGCACCGGGCATTTTCGTGTGCGCATCGTCAGTGATGTATTCGCCGGCAAGACGCACGTGGAGCAGCACCGCCTGGTCTATGGCGCGCTGGCGGCATTGATGGGCCACGGCATCCACGCGCTGGCGATCGAGGCGAGGGCGACCAGCGATTTGTCTAAATAATAAATAGATGTTGTAAAACAACACGTTGCGATAATTATCTATAATGATTATTAGTAGCAACGCGTGACCATTGCGTGATGTGCCGCGCTTTGGCACAGTGGCGTATTCACCCGGCGCCGAGCTCGCCGGTTCGACCGCAGTCGTTTTCTCAATCCCCTGGAACCCATGCGCCTGTCCACCATCAAGCTGGCCGGATTCAAGTCCTTTGCCGATCCGACCGTTCTGAACCTGCCTACCAATCTCACCGGTATTTGCGGCCCCAACGGTGCCGGCAAGTCCAACATCATCGACGCGTTGCGCTGGGTGATGGGCGAAAGTGCGGCGAGCCGCTTGCGTGGCGAGTCCATTACCGACGTGATTTTTTCGGGATCCTCTGGACGCAAGCCGGTCGGGCAGGCGATGGTCGAACTGACCTTCGACAATTCCGATGGCACGCTCGGCGGTGAATACGCGGGCTTCAACGAGATTTCGGTGAAGCGCAGCGTCGGGCGTGATTCACAGTCCGATTATTTCCTCAATGGCGTGCGCTGCCGTCGTCGCGACATCACCGACCTGTTCCTGGGCACCGGGCTCGGCGCTCGGAGCTATTCGATCATCGAGCAAGGCATCATTACCGAGATTGTCGAGTCGCATCCCGAGCAGTTGCGCATGCACTTGGAAGAGGCGGCTGGAGTCTCGCGCTACAAGGAACGCCGCAAGGAAACCGAAAGCCGCATCAAGGCGACTCGCGAGAACTTGGACCGCGTGCGCGATGTGCGCGAGGAGGTCGAGAAGCAGCTCGATCACCTCAACCGTCAGGCGCGCGCTGCGGAACGGTGGAAGAAACTCAAGGAGGAACGGGCGTTGCGCGAGGCTGAATTGCGTGCGCTGAATTACCGGTCGGTCAGCGCGCAGCTCGATGTCCACCGTCAGGCATTGCGCGGGGCGGAAACCGCCCTGGAAGGCAGACTCACCGCGCAGCGCCATCTCGGAACCGAGATCGAACGGCAGCGCGAAACGCATCAGCAACACAACGATGCCATGAACGCGGTACAGGCCGAGGTGTACCAGGTTGGCGCGGAGCTCGCACGGGTCGAGCAACAGATCAAGCACCATCGCGAAATGATGGAGCGCCTGCAGCACGACCGCGAGGAATCGGACCGGTCTTGGCAGGAGTTGTCCGGCCAGATCGAGTCCGACAGCTCGCAGCACGACGAATTGAAGGCGGCGATCACCGCGGCCGAACCGGAAGCAGGGCGTCTTCGCGAAGCCGATGCGCTCGCCGCGCGAACCTTGACCGAGTCCGAGTCCGCGCACGCCGCGTGGCAGCAGCGTTGGGAAGCGCACACCGGGCAGGCCGCAACCACTTCGCGCGAGGCCGAGGTCGAACGCACCCATATCGATCACCTCGACAAGCAGGCGCTGGACCTGTCACGCCGGCGCGAAGCATTGCTCAACGAGCGTGCGGCCTACGATCTGGATTCGCTTGCCTCGGCGACGCAGGGATTGAGTGACGAACACGCCGCTTGCAAGACGCTGGTTGAAACGCACACCCAAAGCCTGGAAACCCACAAGACCGCAGCCGAGGGCCTGCTGGGCAAAGAAGGTCAAACGCAAATCGCGCTGGCCGAAGCCAACACGCAGCGACAGTCGCTGCGCGGCAGGATCGCTTCACTGGAAGCATTGCAACGCGCCGCTCTGGGCCGCGACCGTGACGCTGCGCGCGAGTGGTTGCAAAAGGTGGGACTGGCCAACGGCGAGCGTCTGGGCGCGCGACTCAAGGTCAATGAGGGTTGGGAACGTGCAGTGGAAACCGTGCTGGCCGGCATGCTCGAGGCCGTGCTGGTGGATGATCCCGCGACGCTTGCGAACGACCTTGTTGAAATTGCCAACACCGACATGACTCTGGTCGGCAACAGCGAAACCTTCAACAGCGACGCGACCGGCACGCTCGCAGCAGAAGTGCAGGGGGCAGCCGCAGCACGCGCGCTGTTGGCTCAGGTACGTACCGCGGGATCGCTCGATGAGGCACGTTCGGTCGCGGCATCGCTGGCGCCAGCGCGTACGGTCATCACCCGCGATGGTGTGTGGCTCGGCCCCGGTTTTGCCAGGGTGCGGCGTGCCGAGGGCGGGCAGCTCGGCGTGTTGTCACGCGAGCGTGAATTGCAAGCGGCCACCGACGAACTCACGGCCGTGGAAAAGCGCATCACCGAAATGCAGGAGCGCCAGGCTGATCTGCGTGATCAGCGGCGCGTCGCCGAACAGAGCCGCGATGACTCCCAGCGCGATCTGTATGGCGTGCACCGGAGGCTCTCGGAACTCGCCGGTGAGATGCAGAGTCGGCAGGGTCGCATCGACAGTGCTAGGGCGCGTTTGGAGACGATCGATGCCGAACTGGCGCAAATCGGGGAGGCGCTCGGCGAAAACGAACAGTTGTTGCGGGCGGCGCGCGGCCGCATGCAGAGCGCGGTCGCCGGCATGGGCGAGCACGAACAGATGCGCGCAGCATTGGAGGCCGACCGCCGGCAACTCCTGGAGCGTCGCGAAGCGGCACGCGCGGACGCCCAGGAGGCTTCCGATGGCGTGCACCGTCATGCGATAGCGTTTGAATCGAAACGCGTTACGCTGGCAGCGCTGGAGCAGTCGCTCGCGCGCATGCGCAGCCAGCAGGAGCAGCTTTCGAAACATCGGGCCGAGCTGGATACGCGACTGGCGGCGGGCGGCGATCCGATCGTGGCGTTGGACGAGGAACGCCAGGTCTGTCTCGACCAACGTCTCGCCGTCGACCGCAAGATGGTCGACGCACGTCGCACGGTCGAAGACTCTGCCAGCGCCTTGCGCGAACACGAACAGGCGCGACATGTCGCCGAACAGTCAATGGCGGGCGAGCGTGATGCCTTGGAAAAGTTGCGCCTGGACGAACAGGGCCATCGCCTGCATGCGGATCAGCTCGCCGCTGCGATTCGTGAGGCTGGCCTGGAAATCGAACCGCTGTTGGCCGCCTTGTCAGATGAAGTACAACCCGATGCATGGCAGCAAAAAATCAGTGATCTGGATGGCAAGATCGCGCGATTGGAGCCGGTTAACCTAGCAGCAATTTCAGAGCATGCCGAAGCCGCCCAGCGCAAGGAATACCTCGACGCGCAGATGACCGACCTCACCACGGCGTTGGACACGTTGGAAAACGCGATCAAGAAGATCGACCGCGAAACCCGTGAACGATTCAAGGACACCTTTGATCGCGTCAATGCCGGCTTTCAGGCCCTGTTTCCGAAGCTGTTCGGCGGCGGCCATGCCTATCTGGAGCTGACCGGCGAGGATCTGCTGGACGCCGGCGTCACCATGATGGCGCGCCCACCCGGCAAGCGGAACAGTCACATCTCGCTGCTGTCCGGCGGCGAGAAGGCGATGACCGCGGTGGCACTGGTGTTTGCCATCTTCGGCCTGAATCCGGCGCCATTCTGCCTGCTCGACGAGGTGGATGCGCCGATGGACGAGGGTAATATCGGTCGTTTCTCGCAATTGGTCCGCGATATGTCCGAAAAGGTACAGTTCATTGTCGTGACCCACAACAAGGCGACCATGGAAATGACCCACCAGTTGTGCGGCGTGACCATGAAGGAACCCGGCGTCTCGCGGCTGGTGCAGGTGGACTTGGAAGAAGCAGCCAAGATGACCGAGGTGGCTGCGTAACCGTGCGATCGTTCCTGATCCCCTGACCGAAGTCGCCACCGATCGCGTGCAAGTCGTCCTGCTGCGGCGGACCAGAACGGCCTTCCACGACCTGGTCTTTCACAACGGTCGCTTCAAGGAGATTTCGGCTGCTAACCGTCTTTGCCGTAAGCCTGTGGCCACCGCAAACGGGCTGGGGTTTGCTAAAGTCGGCCCGTGAACGAAGCCATCTCGCCTACGACCGTACGCATCATCATTGCCGCGATCGGCATCGCCATCCTGGTTGGCATTTATTTTTTCGGACGTCCACGCCGGGCGGGGCAGGGTCGGCGCCTTGTGTTCCGGAAGCGTGGAGATGCGCGGGTGGAACCTGTGATCGGTGACACGCGGGGCGCGAACGAGGACGACGTCGCCGCCACCTCGCCGCAACAGGGCGAACTCGACGTGGCGCTGAAGCGCGAACTTGATCGCTTGGGGGCGACGGTTGCGGGCGACCGCAAGGGCGCATCACCCCGGCAGACTTTGACGCCAGCGGATTCTGCGACTGGACAGCGACCCCACGCATTCCCTGTGGACCGCATCGTCAGCTTGTTCGTCATGGCGCACGAAGGAGAGGTGTTCCGCGGCAGCGACATCGTGGTGGCTGCCGAGAAAGCCGGCCTACGCTTCGGTGCGATGCACATTTTCCACCGCCTGGTCGATGGCCGTCCCGATGCCGGCCCGGTGTTCAGCATGGCGAACATGGTCAAACCCGGTTATTTCGACATGGGGAGGATCAGCGATCTGGCCACGCCGGGAGTGACATTCTTCATTACATTGCCCGGCCCGCTAGCGGCGCTGGACGCTTGGGAAGCGATGCTTCCGGCAGCACAACGCATTGCCGAATTGCTGGGAGGCGAGTTGTTGGACGAGGACCGCAATGCACTTGGCCGTCAACGCGTCGCGGGATTGCGCGAGGAGTTGCGTGCCTGGGACCGGCAGCACGAAGGTCCGGAAATCGGGGCGCCGCCGCCGCGCCGCTGACCGCACAGCGCACGACCACCACAGAGAAAGATCGCCATGACCTATCCCAGCCCTGCATTTCGCGAAGACCGCGTCGAGGTCCTGCACGGTGCGATCCGCGAGCTCGCATTCGGCATGCTCGTGACCAGCACGACGGACGGCTTTGCGACTTCTTATTTGCCATTCGAAGTCGATGCCGGGCGCGGCCCGCATGGGACGCTGGTCGGTCATCTCGCACGCTACAACCCCCAGTGGCAGGTGCCTGCCGCCGGCGCACAGGCGCTCGTAGCGTTCCATGGACCGCACGGATACGTATCGCCGTCGTGGTACCCGGGCAAGCGCAATGATCCACGCCAGGTTCCGACATGGGATTACTTGATCGTCGAAGCACGCGGTGTACTGACTGTTTTCGACGACCATGCGCGCTTGTTGGATCTATTGAACCGTCTGACCGAGCGCAATGAGGCTGGACGCGAACACCGCTGGCATGTCAGCGACGCACCGGAAGATTACGTCCGCGACGAAATGCGTCACATCATTGGCATTGAACTGCAGGTCGAGAGTCTGGTCGGGCGCTACAAATTGAGTCAAAATCGCGACCGGGCCGATCAGGAAGGAGCGCGCGCGGGACTGGCTGCGGCGTCAACAGAGCGCGAACGGCGCTTGGCCGAAGCCATTGCACGCACCCAACGCGAACGGCGCAACAAGTAAACCTCAAGCTTCCAGTTGCCGGACGAGTTCGACGTATTTTTTTCGTGCCTCGTCCGCCTGCATGCCGCGGAGCCGTGCCCAAGCCTCGTACTTCGCGGTGTTGACGAAATCGAAAAAGCCGGGTTTCGGGCCGTTGGCATCGCCATCCGTCGCCTGCTTGTAAAGCGCGTACAGTTTCAGCAGCGTATCGTTATCCGGACGTTTCGCCAGACGCTTCGCATCCTCGCTGGCCTGTCGAAAGTCCTCGCTGAGGTCGTGATTCATGTTGGCGCTCAGGCCTTCGGTTTGGCGCGTTTGGTTCCCGTGCGGGCTTTGGCGGACGGCCCGCGCGAGGCCCGGACCTCGCGCGTCAACTCGTCAATCCGCGTCGACAAATCCCGGATGTCTTCGTGGCTGGGCAACTGCATGCGCTTGGCCGAACGCGCAATGCGTTGGTCGAACGCCTGCTCGATTTTACCCATCGCCGCGGTCGTGCGTTTGCGTGCCTGCTCCACCCACGGGGTGGTTTGTTCCCGCGCCTGCTTCACCTGTTCCTGGGAATAGGCGTGGGTTTTTTCCTGGATGCGCACGCCTTCCTCGACCAGCGCGTCGAAAAACTTGCCGCCTTCCTGTTGGGTACGGGACAAGGCGCCCAGCCCCGCCAGCCAGATCTGCTGCACGGAATCCGACATGCTGCGACCAAAATGCTGGGCCGACTCGGCGGCGTCTCTGGCGGCTTTTGCGGGATCGGGTTTGTCGGTCATGGCGGCATCTCCGGTGGGCTGGGTGACCAATGTACGCCAACTGGCGTGCAAATTCACACAAGTTTGGCGACCGGCGCGAGAGTCCTCGGCCAGTCGCGCGAGGCGGGATGGTTCGCCAGTCGCGCCAGATCATCGAGATATTGACGGCGCGGAATCGTCTGCGCGCCCATCCGCAGCAGGTGAGGGTTGGGAACTTGTGCATCGATCCAGGGAAAGTCGCGCGAACTCAGTACCTGCGCCAGCGCAACAAGCGCGGCCTTTGAAGCATCGCTGCGGCTCGAGAACATGGATTCCGCACTGAACAACCGTCCGACGCACACGCCATAGAGGCCGCCGATCAACGCGTCGTCGTCCCATATCTCCAGCGAGTGGGCGTAGCCGAGCATGTGGAGGTTGGTATAGGCCGTGATCATGTCATCGGTGATCCACGTGCCGTCCTGTCGTGCACGCGGTGCGGCGCAGGCACGTATGACGTCGTCGAAGGCGCGATTCATGCCCCAACGCCACTGGGACTTGTGCAGCGATTTCGCGAGGCTGTGGGATACGTGGACGCCATCGGTCGCGAAGACACAGCGCGGGTCAGGCGACCACCACAGCAAAGGGTTGCCTTCGGAGTACCACGGGAATATTCCTTGTGAGTACGCCGCAACGAGTCTTTGCGGCGACAGGTCACCGCCGAAAGCCAGCAGGCCGTTCGGATCGGCGAGTGCCCGCGCAGGATCGGGAAACGAATTCGGTGCGAGTGTATCGAGGCGCCGGATCCGGATCATGACGCCTCACCGTGTCGTGCAAACGGCAAGTGTTCCTGCAACTCGCGGCCGCGCTTGTCCAGTAACGCCTCTTCCCGCTGTAGCGACATACCGATGGCGGCACGAAATCCGGTGTCGGCGATGTAATGGCGCGAGCGTGTGCGCGTCGGGAGAAAGCCGCGCGCGAGCTTGTGAAAACCCTGTGCACCTGGTTCGAAGCGATGCAATCCGTGACGCAAACAGTAATCGATGCCCTGGTAATAGCAAAGTTCGAAATGCATCGCCGGAACCTGTTCGCGCGCACCCCAATAGCGGCCATACAAGGTGCTGGTGCTGGACAGGAACAGTGCGCCCGCCACGATCTCGTGGTCGCGGCGCGCGAACGCGACGTGCGAGTGTCGTGGAAACGCCATCCCGAGGTGGCGGAAGAAATCGAGTGTCAGCGTGGGTGTGTTGCCTTTTTCATCGAAGGTATGGGTATATAGATGATGCATGTCCCGCCATTCGCCATCGGTGAGCGTCCCGCCATCGCGGAACTCGCATTCGATGCCGGCTTCTGCGACCTGCGCGCGTTCGTGCCGGATCGCACTGCGCCGCTTGTGGGTAAGGGCGTCGAGGAAGTCGGCGAAATCGCGCCATTCACCGGCGTTGCTCCATTGAAACTGCCAGTCCGATCGCGCGAGCCAATTGTCGTCGAATGCATCGGTTTCTTCCTCACGCAGAAAATCGACGTGCACCGACGACAAGCCTGTGCGTTCGGTCAGTTCGCGAAGAGCTGTTGCCAATGTGGCGCGGCGCTCCGCTGCGTCCGCGGCATTGCCAACCAGCAGCCGTGGCCCGGTCACGGGCGAATAGGGGACTGCGCAAAGGAATTTCGGGTAATAGTCGCCGCCTGCACGCTCCCACGCATCGGCCCACGCCCAGTCGAACACGTATTCGCCATGCGAGTTGGCCTTGACGTACAACGGGAGTGCGCCGACGAGTGCATTGTCGTCGTGAAGCGTCAGGTGCTGCACGCGCCAGCCCAATGCCGCGCGGATGCAGCCGGTTCGCTCCAGACCGGCGAGAAAGGCGTGGTTGACGAACGGGTTCGAGTCTGCGACCAGCTCATTCCAGGCGGAGGCAGCGATGGTGTCGATCGACTCATGGGTGCGAAGCGTCAACATGATTACATTGTAGGCCAGGTCCCGATTCGCCCTGTGCATCGAGTCCTGCGCAAGACAGGCGTTGCCTGCGACGTTGCCGTGCGTGTGCGGGGCAACACCATCCGTACGGTGTGCGTTCACGGCCGCTGCCAACACAGCCGGGCAGGATGAGCATGTCAATCCCACCCATACTGTACGCCACGACACGGCACGGCGACATTGCCAATCGGGTCGTGGGCGAGGAACCCCCTTGGACCTGGTGCTCTTCAATCCGATGAGCCGTTGTACCGGGCTCCTGTGGGACTATCCTGCCAATGGCGCAATGCTGAAACGGCTCGCGGGTTCCTGTCGTCTGGTTGTATTCGCTCGACGCGGCAGCGGCGTTGTTCCGTGCGGTAAATGTCGCGACCGACGTGCTGCACATCGCGCAGCCGGGCGAAGTGCTGCTCACGGCGGCGGTCAGGGACCTCGTATCGGGATCAGGCATCGAGCTTCGTGGCGTCGGCGCTCATCAGCTCGAAGGCACCTCTGGTACGTGGGAATTGTATGCGCTGGAAGATTGATGCCTGACGCAGCGTCAGCCCGTAAGCCCGATCGAATCCAGGAATTTTTCCGCGTCCAGGGCGGCCATGCAACCGAATCCGGCCGAGGTGACGGCTTGGCGATATACGTGGTCGGCGACGTCGCCCGCCGCGAATACGCCGCGCACCGAGGTCGCAGTCGCGTCGCCTGCGAGACCACTCTTGATCTTGATGTAGCCGTTGTGCATGTCCAGTTGGCCCTCGAACACACCGGTGTTTGGCGTGTGGCCGATCGCGACGAACATGCCGGTGACGGCGATTTCGCGTTTGCTCCCGTCCCTGGTGCTGACCAGGCGCAGGCCGTTGACCCCCGTGTCGTCGCCGAGCACTTCATCGACGGTGTGGTCCCAGACCGGTTCGATCTTTCCGGCATTGACCTTCTCGAACAACTTGTCCTGCATGATTTTTTCCGCGCGCAGTTTGTCACGCCGGTGCACCAGCGTGACCTTGCGACCGATGTTGGCGAGGTACAGCGCTTCCTCGACCGCGGTGTTGCCACCGCCGATCACCGCCACATCCTGATTGCGGAAGAAGAAGCCGTCGCAGGTTGCGCACGCGGACACCCCTCTGCCCTTGAATTTCTCCTCGCTCGCGATGCCCAGGTACTTGGCAGTGGCGCCGGTGGCAATGATCAGCGCGTCGCAGCTGTATTCCCCGCTGTCGCCTTTCAGCCGGAACGGGCGCTGCTTCAGGTCGACGGTATGGATCTGGTCGAACACCATCGCCGTGTGGAAGCGTTCGGCGTGCTCGGCCATGCGTTGCATCAACGCCGGACCTTGCAGACCTTCGACGTCCCCCGGCCAGTTGTCGACGTCGGTGGTGGTCATCAGTTGACCGCCTTGGGCGAGACCCGTGATCAATGTCGGCTGAAGGTTCGCCCGGGCCGCATAAACGGCTGCGGAGTATCCCGCCGGACCGGAACCGAGAATCAGGAGGCGACTGTGTTTCAGGGTGCTCATGTATAATCCTAAAAGTATTTCAAAGGTCCGCAGGAACTCTCCCTCGTCCGTCGCACCGTGTCGTTCGGTGCCGCGATCCCTGACGGCTGTTACACCCGTGACACCGGTGCGTCGCGCGTCCGGCTCCGGGTGTTGCTCCGTGGCGAGTCGAGCAGGATGGGGAGTTTGCGGCGGTATTTCAAGCGCGCGTCCAATGTGATTTTGGCACGAGGATGACCTGTATGCGTATCGGCGTTCCTTCCGAAACCAAGACTCTCGAGGGGCGGGTTGCCCTTGTCCCGGCGGCGTGTGCCGACCTGGTCCGGCACGGGCACGAGGTGTTCCTGCAATCCGGTGCGGGAGAGAAGAGCGGGTTTGCCAATGAACGGTTTACCAGCGTTGGGGTGAAAATTGTCCCCGATGCTGCAGCGTTGTACGGCGCAGCGGAGATGATCGTCAAGGTCAAGGAGCCGATCACCGGCGACCTCAAGTTGTTGAAGAAGCACCATTTGCTGTTTTGCTATCTCCACCTCGCACCCGATCCCAAGCTCACCAAGGCACTCTTGAAAATCGGCCTCACTGGTGTTGCTTTTGAAAGTGTGCAGGAAAGAGACGGCTCGCTGCCCCTGCTGGCGCCGATGTCGGTCATCGCAGGGCGGCTGGCAACCCAATGCGGCACCACGCTCTTGCATCAACCGCAGGATGGCAAGGGCAAGCTTCTGGGCGGGATGCCGACCACCGAACGCGGCAAGGTCGTGGTGTTGGGCGCGGGCGTTGCGGGTGGCAATGCAGCCGCGCTTGCGGCAGCTGGGGGCGCCAACGTGGTGGTATTTGACAAGCGTCCCGACCGCCTCGCGCAAATGATGGCCTACGGCCCCAACGTTACCGGCCTTTACTCCTACGAATCGGCCGTGGCCGAGGAAGTTGCGACCGCCGATCTAGTGGTCGGCGCGGTTCTGGTGCCGAGCGCCAAGGCGCCGCATGTGGTCACCAGGGCCATGGTCAGGTCAATGGAAAAAGGTAGTGTGCTGGTCGATATTTCCATTGACCAAGGCGGCTGCTTTGAAACCTCCAAACCCACCACCTGGAAGGATCCGACCTACGTGATCGACGGCGTGACGCATTTTTGTGTCACCAACATGCCGGGCGCCGTACCGCAAACGTCCTCACAGGCAATTTCTGCGGCGATCCTGCCGTACGTGTTGCGCCTAACCCAGAAGACCTGGCACAAGGATGCGGTTCTCGCCAGCGGCATCAACGTCGCCGGCGGCGAACTGGTGCACCCGGCGCTCAAGGGCATGAAGCTCTGAGAGGCGGGTACCGCGCCGGCCTCCAATGGCAGGATCGCAAATCGCCGGTATATTCGGGGCCATCCAGAAGCCGAGATTGAGGTCGCAGCGAGTGGCGCGTGCCCGGACACAGGCGGAAGCCAAAACCAGTGGAATGAGTGAACGCGCCCGGCGACTGTTGCGCGAGGCCGCGGCATTGCTGCTGTTTCCGCTCGCGGTGTATCTGTTTGCGTGCCTCGTCGGCTATAGCGAGGCGGACCCGGGCTGGTGGCATGCCGGCGTTCCGGGGCAACAGGTTCACAATTTTGGTGGCGCTGTCGGCGCTTATCTTGCCGATCTTCTTTTCCATCTTTTCGGCGTGATCGCGTACGCGTTTCCGCTGCTGCTGATCGTGCTGGCGGTTGGCGTGCTGCGCGGCTGGTACCGGCGCGAAGCGGGTCAAAGCAAATGGGAACCGAGCCTGCGGTTGGTCGGTTTCGTGACCTTCTTCGTGGGGGCATGCGGGCTCGCCTGGCTGCACGCCTCGGACCCTCAGTGCGGTGATGTCACCGGTGCGGGCGGATTACTGGGTTGTGGTACGGGTGACATCCTTCATCGTGGCCTGGGCGAGCTCGGTGCGCTGTTGTTGCTGTCAGCGTTGTTTCTGATTGCCGTCACATGGATTACCGGCCTGTCGTGGTTTCGGGTTATGGACTGGACAGGTCAGCAGGTGCTGGCCGGTGGGGACTGGGCACGCACCAGGCTGAAGAAGGCACCCGAGACCATCGCCGCACGCGCCGCACGGCTTGAGCGCGAGACTGCGCGCAAGGAAGACAGCGAGCGCCGATCCAAACGCGAACCTGTGCGTATCGAACCGGCTTCGGCGCCGATCGTGAAAAGCGAACGGGCCAAACGCGAGACACAGATTCCATTGTTCACCGGCGCCGCGGCAGACGGCGAGCTGCCGCCGCTGTCGTTGCTGGAGGAACCCAAACCGCAGCAGGGCAAGGGCTATTCCGAGGAAACGCTGGAAGTGCTGTCGCGCCAGGTGGAGATGAAGTTGAAGGATTTCCGGATCGACGCGCGCGTGGTCAGCGCGCACCCGGGTCCGGTGATCACCCGCTTCGAACTGGAGCCGGCGCCCGGCATCCGCGGCAGCCAGATTTCCTCTCTTGACAAGGACATCGCGCGCGGCCTGTCGCTGGTCAGCGTGCGCGTCGTGGATGTTATTCCCGGCAAGAGCGTGATCGGCCTGGAGATTCCGAACGCATACCGCGAGGTTGTGTATCTGTCGGAAATTTTCAGTTCGAGAGAGTATGGCGACGCCCGTTCGCCGCTTTCGCTTGCACTGGGCAAGGACATCGGTGGCCGGCCGGTGGTGGTGGATCTGCAGAAGATGCCTCACCTGTTGGTCGCGGGTACCACCGGTTCGGGCAAATCGGTGGCGCTGAATGCGATGGTGCTGTCGTTGTTGTTCAAGGCGCGCCCAACCGACGTGCGGATGATCATGATCGATCCCAAGATGCTGGAACTGTCGGTGTACGACAGGATTCCGCACTTGCTGGCACCGGTGGTTACCGACATGAAGGAGGCCGCCAACGCGCTGCGTTGGTGTGTCGCCGAGATGGAACGGCGCTACAAGCTGATGGCGGCGGTGGGCGTGCGCAATCTCGCCGGTTTCAACAAGAAGGTTCGGGACGCGGAGGCGGCCGGACAACCGTTGCCCGATCCGCTGTTCAAGGCCAACCCCGAGGCGCCGGACGACAAGGCGCAGCCACTGCAATCGTTGCCATACATCGTGGTCGTGATCGACGAATTTGCCGACATGATGATGATCGTCGGCAAGAAGGTCGAGGAACTGATCGCCCGCCTTGCGCAGAAGGCAAGGGCGGCCGGCGTGCACCTTATCCTCGCCACCCAGCGACCGTCGGTGGATGTCATTACCGGCCTGATCAAGGCCAACATCCCGACCCGTATCGCGTTTCAGGTGTCGTCCAAGATCGACTCGCGCACGATCCTCGACCAGTCTGGCGCGGAAACGCTGCTCGGCAACGGCGACATGCTGTACCTGCCGCCCGGTACCGCGACGCCCGAGCGCGTGCACGGCGCGTTTGTCGGAGACGACGACGTGCACAAGGTGGTCGAGTGGTTGCGCACACAGGGCGAGCCGAGTTACATCGACAGTGTGCTGGAAGACGTGCAGACGCTGGGTGACGGCAAGGTCATCAACGAGTCGGGCTTGCCAGAAGATGCCGTCGAAGGCGAAGGCGGCATCGACGAGCTGTACGACAAGGCCGTACACATCGTCATTTCGAGCCGACGCGCGTCGATCTCTGGCGTGCAACGGCATCTGCGTATTGGCTACAACCGAGCCGCGCGCCTGATCGAAATGATGGAACAGCAGGGCGTCGTTACGCCGCCGCAGCACAATGGTAATCGCGAGGTCATAGCGCCGCCGCCATCCTGAGTCACCGCAAAGCGGTGTACCCGGGTGCGCGGGCCCCAATGCCCTTCGGGCTTTGGCCCTTGTTCATTTCGCTGTTGCAAGATGTATCTGTCACCAAGGAATATGCCCATGCGCAAGTGGATCGTGTTCATCGTGTTGTCGTTGCTTGCGGGGGGCGCATTCGCCGCGACGGACGCGCGTGCGCGTCTCGATACCTTCGCCAACGGGCTGCACGCCCTGCGTGGCGACTTCACCCAGACGGTGTACGACGCGCACGGCAACATCACCGGGTCGAGTCACGGCAAGCTGGCATTGGAAGCACCGCGGCTGTTCCGCTGGCAGGTAACCGATCCCTACCAGCAGTTGATCGTCGCCGACGGCCACAAGGTGTGGGTGTACGAGCCTGACCTGCAGCAGGTCACCGTGCGCGACCAGGGCGCGGAGGAAGCACACAGTCCGCTCACGGTGCTGACTGATCTTTCTCAGCTCGACAATGAGTTCAAGGCGACCAATGTGGGTATGCGCGATGGCCTCGACTGGTTGCGGCTGGTGTCGCGCAGCAAGGATCCGCAGTTCGAATACGCCGACATCGGTTTCGATGCCACCGGTCCGCGTCGGATGGTGTTCAAGGACACCCTCGGCAACAGAACCGAGATCGCGTTTTCCGGCTGGCAACGCAATCCCGAACTTCCAGCCGGCACCTTCACCTTCGTGCCGCCCAAGGGTACGGATGTGGTTGGTGACACCAGCGTCTCCGGAAAAGCTGCGAACCCGGCACGGACACGGCATTGATCCCGCGTAGCCGTGCGTAGCGATCGTTTAGGATGTAGGAATGCCACGCCATTCCGCGTTGCCCACCAATGGCCTTTTCCCCGAGTCCGACGCGCTGAAACCGCTCGCTGAGCGGATGCGGCCGCGCACGCTTGATGAAATCGTGGGCCAGGATCGCCTGCTCGGACGCGGTACGCCGTTGCGTCGCGAACTCGAAGCCGGCCGCGTGCACTCCATGGTACTGTGGGGTCCGCCCGGCTGTGGCAAGACCACGTTGGCGCTGTTGGTGGCCCAATACGCCGACGCGCACTTTCAGGCGGTTTCCGCGGTGCTCTCGGGACTTGCCGACGTCCGCGAGGCGTTGGCGGAGGCGGAGGGTTTGTTTGCACAAGGCCGTCGCAGCGTGCTGTTCGTCGACGAGGTACACCGCTTCAACAAGGCGCAACAGGATGCCTTTCTGCCGCACATCGAACGCGGCGTGATCGTGTTGGTGGGCGCCACCACCGAGAATCCGTCGTTCGAATTGAACTCGGCGTTGCTGTCGCGTTGCCGCGTGCATGTCATGGACGCGGTCGGCTCAGACGACATCGTCACGCCACTCAAGCGTGCGCTGGCCGATGACGAACGCGGCCTCGGCAGGCTGCAGTTGAAGATCGAGGACGATGCGCTTGGGTTGATGGCGAAGGCCGCCGATGGCGACGTGCGACGCGCGCTGACTTTTCTGGAAATCGCGGCTGAACTTGCACATGACAACCGGATCGACCAGACGACGCTGGAGCAGGTACTGGCCGACCGGACCCGTCGTTTCGACAAGGGCGGCGAGCAGTTCTACGACCAGATCTCGGCGTTGCACAAGTCGGTACGTTCGTCCGACCCGGACGCCGCACTGTACTGGCTGGTACGGATGTTGGATGGCGGTTGCGAGCCGCTGTATCTCGCGCGGCGGATGTTGCGGATGGCGATCGAGGACATTGGTCTGGCCGACCCACGTGCATGGCAACTCGCGCTGCACGCATGGGACACCTACGAGCGGCTCGGTTCACCGGAAGGCGAACTGGCGCTGGCGGAAGTGGCGCTCTATCTTGCGATGGCACCCAAGAGCAACGCCGCCTACGCGGCCTACGGTACCGCGCGCGCCAACGTGCGCGAGACCGGCACGCTGGATGTGCCGATGCACTTGCGCAACGCGCCGACCAAGCTGATGAAGGGCCTTGGGTATGGCAAGGGCTACCAGTACGACCATGGCGTCGAAGGCGGCGTGGCGCTCGATCAGCAATGCCTTCCGGACGACTTGATAGGTACGGAATTTTACGCGCCAACCGCCAGCGGGATCGAGGCGAAGATCAGGGACAAGCTCGAAGCGTTGCGCGCGGCGCGGGCCAAGACGCGCCGGAACGCTTCATGATCGTCATTCCGGATCGCGCTACGCGCATCCGGAATGACGATGTCGAGTCGTGCATGAGCCTATCCGTTGCGTCCTACAGGTCGTGCGTGCAGCGCATCCAAATACAAGAGACTTGACATGACCATCGTCTGGTACTTCGATTTCATTTCCCCGTTCGCGTGGCTGCAGTGGTCGAAGGTGCGCGAGCTCGCCTCCACTCATGCCGTGACGCTGAGACCGATCCTGTTTGCTGGCCTGCTCGACGCGATCGGCCAGAAAGGGCCAGCAGAGATCCCGGGCAAACGCGAGTTCACGTACCGTTACGTGCTGTGGCGCGCGCGGCAGGCCGGGCTGCCGCTACGCTTTCCGCCGACGCACCCGTTCAACCCGCTCGTCGCGCTGTGGCTATGCATCGCTGCCGGTACCAATGTCGTCGCAGTGGATGCCATATTCGAATGGATCTGGAAGCAGGGTCGCGCCGGCGACAATGCCGCGGCACTGGCGTCAGTAGCCGCCGAGCTGGGCATCGCCGATATCGCTCTCGCCATTGCCGACCCGGTGGTCAAGGCGCAGCTCAGGGCCAACTCCGACATGGCCATCGCCGAAGGCGTGTTCGGCGTGCCGACACTGTCGCTGGACGGGCGTCTGTTCTGGGGCGACGACGCGCACGACTTCGCGCTGGCTTGCCTGCGCGATCCGTTGGTTTGGGACGATCCAGAGATGCGGCGCGTGGCGACGCTGCCAGTTGGCGCGACCAGGAGCTCCTGAGGCCCGCCGGGACTGCTAGGCGGCCCTGGCGTGTTTGCGCAGTATCGCCACACCCCGCGATAATCCACACTTTTCGGGACTTACTAGGGATCAAACATGCTGGACCCGGCACTGTTGCGTGCGCAGCTCGCGGATACTGCTGCGCGGCTGAAAACGCGTGGCTACGACCTCGACGTTGCAACCGTCGAGTCGCTGGAAGCCGGGCGCAAACGGCTCGCAACCGAGACGCAGGAATTACAGAACCTGCGCAACACGCGCTCGAAAGCGATCGGGCAAGCCAAGGCAAAAGGCGAAGATGTTTCGCCGATCATGGTCGAGGTCGCCGGCATCGGCGACAAGCTCAAAGCCAACGAAACAGCGCTCGCGGGGGTGCAGGCAAAACTGTCCGCGATCGCGCTCGGCATTCCCAACTTGCCACACGAATCGGTGCCGGTAGGCAAGGATGAGCAGGGCAATGTGGAAGTGTCGCGCTGGGGTACGCCGCGCGCGTTCGACTTCAAGATCAAGGATCACGTCGAACTCGGCGAGCGCCACGGCTGGCTGGACGGTGAATCCGGTGCGAAATTGTCCGGCGCCCGGTTCACTGTACTACGTGGCCAACTGGCGCATCTGCATCGCGCGCTTGCCCAATTCATGCTTGACCTGCATACCCGTGAGCACGGTTACACAGAATGCAATGTGCCGCTCTTGGTCAATCAGGAAACGATGCAGGGCACCGGGCAGTTGCCGAAGTTCGAGGACGACCTGTTTCAGATTTGGCAATATGAGCCCGTTTACGAAATTGATACTGGTGAGAATGGTGAGTACGCAACCGGTGGTGATGAATGGAACTTACTCTATTACCTGATCCCTACCGCGGAAGTTTCCCTAACGAATTTGGTACGCGACTCCATCATCGAAGCCGACGCATTGCCGATGAAGATGACCGCCCATACACCATGCTTCCGCGCCGAGGCGGGCTCTTACGGCAAGGACGTTCGCGGCATGATCCGTCAGCACCAGTTCGAAAAAGTGGAACTGGTGCAGATTGTCGAGCCATCCACGTCGTTTGACGCACTGGAACAACTCACCGGCCATGCCGAAAAGGTATTGCAGGCGTTGCAACTGCCATACCGCAAGATGCTGCTGTGCACCGGTGACATGGGCTTTGCCGCAGCCAGGACCTACGACCTCGAAGTCTGGCTGCCATCGCAGAATACTTACCGCGAGATTTCCTCGTGCTCCAACTGCACCGATTTCCAGGCTCGCCGGATGCAGGCGCGCTGGCGCAATCCCTCGACCGGCAAGCCGGAGCTTGTGCACACGCTCAACGGTTCCGGCCTCGCGGTCGGCCGTTGCCTGATCGCGGTGATGGAGAATGGTCAGAAACTTGACGGTTCGATTTCCGTTCCGAACGTATTGCGGCCATACATGAGCGGGCAGGAAGCCATCTCTTGAGTACAGTGCGATGGTGTCGTTGGCCGCAGCGCGCAAACTTGCTTTGTCACTTCCGGAAGCCGTGGAGCGCGATCATTTCGGCAGCCCTTCGTTTCGTGTAAAGGGCAAGATCTTTGCCCAGCTGTCCGACGCAGCTGGCGATGAGCGGCGGCCCTTGGTCAAATTGTCGGTAGCGGACCAGGCGGCGCTGATCATGTCGGACCCGGACACTTTTTCATCGGTTCAACAATGGGGACGGTATGGCTGGACACACGTGCAACTCGCTCGTGTGGGAGAATCCATGCTGCGCAAGGCGCTGTGTCAGTCATGGCGTCCGGTCGCACCCAAAAAGTTGATTGCAGCATCGAGCGATGCGTACATGAAAAAGAATCGGACAGGTGGCTGAGTGGTCTAGAGCCCCGGACTTGCTCGCGGAAGCGGGAAGTTGTAGCGAACATCGGCGTAGACGGTGGCCCGAAGGGCGAAGCACGGGAGGTGCTGAGTCAATCCGGCAGATGAAGGTTCAAGACTCGGAGGGATGGCAGAGTGGTCGAATGCACCGGACTTGAAATCCGGCAGAGGCGCGAGCCTCTCGTGGGTTCGAATCCCACTCCCTCCGCCAATTATGTGTATAAGTGATTGATATAGATGTATATTTGTATTTTACACTGACTCGGTCCCTACTTGGAACCCTATCGTCATCAATACGCAAACCGCCCGAGTAGCTGAGTCGGATGAGGTCGTGCAATTCCCGCCGCGCAGATCGGTCTTCCAGACCTATTCACGGCGCGACCATCACCCTTGTCGCAGCGGGCGCGACCCGTTCCAAAAGTACAGCGTGCTGTACTTTCTACCTGCAAGAAACGACTAGTGCAGGATAGGGATGCCGGGGACAGTTGGTACCAATTCATCGCGCAATTTTCCCGTGGCGCGGCAGAAGAGTTCAGCCGGCTGAACTTTTCGAATCAGGAAACGGCGCGTGCTTGCTCGACGAATTGCGGGCGTCACATTGACCAGGCCGCCGTGACCCGGGCCGACATGAACGCCCCTCAAGCAGCGACGGCGACCGGTCGCCCCGAGTGATACATCTGCCAGTCGCGGCGAGTTGAATTTGCCCACCCAGTCCGCACCATCTCATCTTGTGACACGGTGTCTCATGGAGCCGGCTGGACCCGCTATGCGATATCATGCATAATGTTAACCATGAAAGACGTGCTCTGGGTGGGCAGCAGCAAGGCAGATTGAGATTGGGCTGCGTTCCCGCAATCGGCGCAGAACGAGGCCGGCTACCAACTGGACAAAGTGCAGCGCGGGCTGGAGC
>JBOHYR010000145.1:0-49301 GCA_050737995.1 Rhodanobacteraceae bacterium | reverse complement strand
CACGCTCCATGGCGGGCGCCGGGTCTGCCACAGCGCGGCGTAGATCACGTTGGCGTCGCCGGGTTTGAAGATGATGTCGATCGCGCCGGTGTCGGCGTTCGGACCCAGCACTTTCTTCCAGGTCTTGCCACCGTCCAGCGAACGGAATACGCCACGCTGGGCGTTCGGCCCGTAGGGATGCCCGAGCGCCGCGACGAACACGCGGTTCGGGTTGTGCGGATCGACCCGGATGATCGCGATCTGCTGAGAGTCGGCGAGCCCGATGTGCGTCCAGGTTTTGCCGGCATCGACGGATTTGTACATGCCGTCGCCCTGCACGATGTCCGAGCGCATGTCGGATTCGCCGGTGCCGACATAGATGACGTTCGGATCCGAGGGCGCCACCGCGATCGCGCCGATCGATTGCACCGGCTCGTTGTCGAAAATGGGGTGCCAGGTGCGGCCGGTGTCGTGCGTTTCCCAGACGCCACCGTCCACGGAACCCATGTAGAAATGCGTCGGTTGTCCCGGCACGCCGGTCACCGCCAGCGTACGCCCGGCGCGGAAAGGACCGATCATTCGCCAGTGCAGCGCGCCGAACGGCAGCGCTGTGTTCGTTGCATTGGCGGAGTCGGTGGTTGCCGGCCGGGCGGCCGGCAGCGCGATCGTGGTGGCCGACACGGCAAGCAACAGGGAAGCCACGAACACGGACAGGCGACGATTTGCGGACATGGCGGACCCTCTTGACGGATTCCACCATGATAACTTCCACAGCCGCGCTGGCATGGGTCAAAAGGCAGGGCCGTGTCGCTCAGGACAACGTGTCGCTCAGGACGACATGTCTGGAGGCCGGGGTTCTGCCGTTCTGCCCTGACTTCCGGCACTCCCGCACGCCGTGTTTTCGGTCTAGGTTCAACAACTTTTCGCGAGGGGTCATCGTCATGAGAACTTCCCTGGTGCTTGCTGCCTGTCTGGCGCTGGGCGTTGCGGGTATGGCAACCGCAGCAACCAAGCCATCCGGCCCGTTTGCCAACCTGAAGTTCCGCAACCTCGGGCCTGCTGTTTCGGGCGGCCGGGTGAGTACGGTGACCGGGATTCCGGGCAAGCCCGACGTCTACTACGTCGGTACCGCCGGCGGCGGTTTGTGGAAGACCACCGACAACGGCATCAAGTGGAAGGACATCCTCAAACACGGCAATTCCGCCTCGATTGGCGCCGTCGCGCTGGCGCCATCGAAGCCGAAAGACATTTGGGTCGGCACCGGCGAGGCCAATCCCCGCAACGACGTGTTGCTGGGTCGCGGCGTGTATTTCTCGCCCGATGGCGGCAAGACCTGGCAATTCAAGGGACTGGCCGACGCCGGGCTGATCTCGAACATCGTGGTCGACCCCTCCGATCCCGACACCGTGTACGTTGCGGTAATGGGTACCCCGTGGATGCCGAGCGCAACGCGCGGCGTTTTCATGACCACCGACGCCGGCAAGACCTGGACAAAAGTCCTTTACGTCAACGACACCACCGGGGCCAGCGATGTCGAGATCGATCCGTCCAATCCGAAAGTGATGTATGCCGGGATGTGGACCGTGCAACGCAAACCGTGGACGTTGCTCAATGGCAGCGCCGCCGGCGGCATCTGGCGCTCGCAGGACGGCGGACGCACATGGAACAAGTTGGGTGGCGGCCTGCCCACGAACATTCCGACCGACCGCGTGAAGATCGCGATCGCGCCGTCCGCGCCTGACGTCGTGTATGCGCTGATGGCAACCCGCAAGTGCATGTTGTGGGGCAGCACCGATGCGGGCAGCAAGTGGAATTGCATCAGTAATAATCACGAGCTTTCCGCGCGGATGTTCTATTTCAGCGCGATGATGGTCGCGCCCGACAATCCGAAGACCATTTATTTCGGCTCCTTCCAGCTGATGAAGTCCACCGACGGCGGCAAGACCGCCAAGGTGATCGATTACGACGTGCACGTCGATCACCACGCGATCTGGATCGATCCAAAGAACCCGAAGCGCATCATCCAGGGCAACGACGGCGGCGCCTATGTGAGCGTGAACGGCGGCAAGAGCTGGCGCGCGTTCGACAATCTGCCGATCGCGGAGTTCTACACCGTCGCGATTTCCAACACCGTGCCGTTCGGCGTCTGCGGCGGTATCCAGGACAACAGCGCCGCCTGCGGCCCGTCCAACAGTCTTTCGTCCACGGGCATCTGGGGTGCGGACTGGTGGAACCCGGCCGGTGGCGATGGCACCTACGTGGTGCCCGCACCGTCCGATCCGTCGATCGTGTATGCCGCGTCCCAGACCGGTTTTGCCGCGCGGATCGACACGCGCACGATGACCCAGACGGGCATCCGTCCCACCATGGCCACTGTCTCGGACACGCCGATCTCGAAACTCGAATACCGCTACAACTGGGGCGCACCAATTGCGGTATCGCCGAGCGATCCGAATACCGTCTACATCGGCGCCAATGTATTGTTCAAGTCCACTGACGGCGGCGCGAACTGGACTGCGATTTCGAAAGATCTCACCCGCAACATCAAGGCGCACCAGCCGATCGCGGGCGGCCCGGTGTTTCATGACATTTCCAGCGCAGAAAACACCGACACGATCCTCTCGATCTCGATTGCGCCGACCGACCCCAAGGTGATCTGGGTCGGCACCGACGACGGCTTGGTGTGGGTCAGCAAGGACGGCGGCACGAACTGGACGAATGTTTCGAATGGCCTGCCTCAGACGGTGAAATACGGACGCATTTACCAGATCGGTGTATCGCCGTTCGATGCCGGCACCGCGTATATCACGGTCGACGGCCACATGCTGGGCGATAACCACCCCTACGTGCTGAAGACCAGCGACTATGGTGCGCATTGGCAGAGTATTGCCAACGGGCTGCCGGACGATTATTCCGCGGTGGTGGTGCGCGAGGATCCAAACCGCAAGGGCTTGCTCGCGCTCGGCAGCATGCGCGGCTTGTACCTTTCCTTCGACGACGGCGCGCACTGGGAACAGATGACGGCGAACCTGCCGACGATGGCAGTGTGGGACCTGAAGTTCACCAAGTCGCCGCACGACCTGGTGCTCGCGACCCACGGCCGTGGCCTGTGGATCTTCGACAACCTCGAGGCGCTCGAACAGTGGCAACCACGGATGGCAGACGACGCCTTCCATTTGTTCCCGGCGTCGCAAGGAACCGAGTGGCTCACCTTCGACGGACGCCACATCGGGCCCGCGCCCGGCGATTACACCGTGCCCAACCCTCCGGACGGTCCGCAGATCGCGTACTCGCTTGCGAAAGCGATAGCCGTTCCGAAAGGCTGCGCCGCGGAAGAGAAGAAAGAGGAGAATGGTCAAAACCCGGCGAAGGGCAGCGGCAAAGCAAAGCCGCCGGGCGAGACCGTGCAGAAAGGCGCGAAGCAAAAGGGCGGGGAAAAGAAACACGCACCCCCGTTCGATGCCTGCAACCCCGTCACGATCAGCATCACCGACAGCGCTGGTCAGCCGGTGGCGACCGTGCGCGGCCCAGGCAAGGCCGGTATCAACCGGGTGGCCTGGAACATGCGTTACACCGGCGTCGAATTGCCAAAGTCGATGCGCGCCCAATATAGCGAGCACACCAGCCATGAACCGAAAGGCCCGCTCGCGTTGCCCGGTTCGTATCAAATCGTCGTGAAAGCAGATCACCACAACGAAAAGGGGACGTTGCAGGTCGTCGCAGACCCCCGCGTCGCCACGCCCATGGACGTGCAGCGCGCCGCATTCGAGAGCGCGATGAAACTGCGTGGCGAAGCGGCTGCGACGGTGGCGATGATCGGGCGTACCCACGCCATGCTCGCGACGCTGGACAAGATACTGGCCTCGACGTCAGGTGCCGCCGCAGGCAGCACCAAGGCTGCCGTGCACGCAAGCGCCGAAGCACTGAAGCAGCAGCTCGGCGATTTCGCCAGGAACCTCTACAACCCGGACGTTCAGTACAAGGTGCCGGAAGACGACCTGCACTACATCGCGCCCTACGGCATGACGCTGCTCGGCTTGTATCAGAACACGTCCTACATGGGACCCAACCAGGCGCCGAATGCGCGGCAGCAGCAGTACATCGCGAAAATGGCAGCCAAATTGCAGCCGTACCTCGACAACTTCAACGGTCCGCTGCATCAGGCGATCGACCAGTACAACCAGAAGGCAAAACAAGCGGGTGTGCAAACATTGTCAGCGGGCAGCCCTGTGAAGATCGGTGACCCACACTTGCTTGCGCCAGCAACATGACCCGACGTTTGGCGCGTGCAGGCCGCAAGACGCGATAATCCGCGGAATTCTGGGTTGATGGGGAGTGTGCCAAGGATGGCCGCTTCCGGCCTACGTGTTCGCCGCAGGTCGCGGCCTACCGTCCGGATGGCCTGATCCCTGTGCGATTGGCATATCGATGCGACGACCCGTGACCGCCGCAGCGCCGAGCCAAGGCCCGGCACACCCAACAGCCGTTTCGCTCGCGGTAGCTATCCAGCAGTCCTACGGTCGCCGTGCCAGTTCCGGGTTTTCCTTGGTCACGGGCATCAGGTCCTTCTTCGATACGCCGAGCCATAGCAGGATCGGGCTGGCGAAGAAGATCGACGACAGAGTGCCCACCAGGATGCCGATCAGCATGGTGATCGCGAAGCCGTGCACGGCGGGACCGCCAAACAAGTACAACGAGGCCATTGCGAGCGCGGTGAAGCCCGATGTAATGATGGTACGCGACAGGGTGTTGTTGATCGCGCGATTGAGAATGTCCTGGGTCTTCGACTTGCGCGTCAGGCGGAACAACTCGCGCACGCGGTCGAACACCACCACCTTGTCGTTGATCGAGTAGCCGACCACCGCAAGAATCGAGGCCAACACAGTCATGTCGAACTCGCGTTGCACCAGCGCGATAACGCCGAGCGTGATCAAGGTATCGTGAACTTCGCTGGCCAGCACCGCGACCGCGAAGCGCTTTTCGAAACGCATGCCAAGGTAGATCATGATGCCGGCGATCACCACGATCACCGCAGTGATCCCGCTTTGCTTCAGCTGCTGGCCGACTTCAGGCCCCACGAAGTCGGGAGCCTGGGCCAGCTTGGCGCCGGGATGATCTCGTTGCAGCGCAGTCAACACCTTTTTGGAAATCGCGCCAGCCAACTGGTCCGGGGTCGCGTGTTGGTCGCGAGTCTTCGGCAGCTGCAGGCGGATCGAAATGGACCGCGTGCCCCCCATGCTTTGCACTACGGCGTGATCGAAGCCGGCCTTTGCCAACGCCGAGCGCGCGTCGCCCACGTCGATCGGGCGCTCGTAGTTCACCTGAACCAGGACGCCGCCGGTGAAATCAAGGCCATAGTTGAGGCCTTTCACCGTGATGGCCCAGATCGACACCAGGATCAGGATCGCCGAAATGACGATACTGACCTTGCGCATGCCCAGGAAATTGATGTTCAGGTTGTGGGGAAAAATTTCCATGAGTGTCCGCTACGTCTCTGTTGAACCCCTCTCCCCTCCGGAGAGGGGCAGGAGCGATGGTTCACAGCCAGCGAGGGCATCGCTTTCCTGCAGTACCCTCACCCGCTCCCTTGGGGCACCCTCTCGGAGGGAGAGGGAAATATGTAGTCAAACCCAAAGTGTCTTGAGTTTTCTGCGCCCATGGATCAAAGCGGTGATCGCGTGGGTCATGGTCAACGAGGTGAACAGTGAAAGGATGATGCCAATGGCCAAGGTCACGCCAAAGCCCTTGATCGCGCCCGCGCCTGCCGCAATCAGGGCAACGGCCGCAATCAGGTGGGTCACGTGGGCGTCCACGATAACGGGGAACGATCTTTCGTAACCCGTGCGAATCGCAGCATGCGGCGTCGAACCGTTGCGCAATTCCTCACGGATACGCTCGCAGATCAGCACGTTGGCGTCGATGGCCATGCCAAGCGCCAAGATGATTCCAGCGATGCCCGGCATCGTGAGTGTCACCCCGACGATGGACATCACAGCAACGAGCAACAGAAGGTTGAACACCAGCGCGATGTCGGCCACGATCCCGAACAGTCGGTAATAGATCCCCGCTGCGAGCAGCACCAACGCCAACCCGAGCACGATCGCGCGATCGCCCTTCCTGATGTTGTCCTGACCGAGGCTGGGGCCGATCACGCTCTGCTCGACGATATCCATCGGTGCCGCCAGCGAACCCGATCGCAGCATCAATGACAGATTTTGCGCTTCCTGCTGGGTCAAGCCAGTGGTTTGGAACTTCTTGCCGAACACACCCTGGATCACCGCATTGTTCAGTACCGTCTCGGTGGTCTTGGTGCTATGTACTTCCTTGCCATCCACCTTTTTCACCACAGGCGTGGTTTCGATGTACACCACACCCATGCGCTTGCCGACGTTCTCGGTAGTGAAGTCCAGCATCTTGCGGGCGCCGGACGAATTGAGGGTGACGTTGACGTCCGGCTGGCCGGTTTGCTGGTCGTAGCCCTGCGAGGCATCGACCAGTTCGTCGCCGCTCACGATCACGCGCTTTTTCAGCACCACCGGGGTGCCATCCTTCATGTAATACAAACGGTCGTCGGGAGGCACGTTGCCGGTCTGCATGGCCTGGGCCGGATTCACGTTGGGATCGTCGGCGTGGTACTCCAGCGTAGCTGTCGCGCCCAGAGCCCGCTTGGCCTCGGCGGTGTCCTGCACACCCGGCAGTTCGACCACAATGCGGCTCTCGCCCTGCTGCTGGATCAAGGGTTCGGACACCCCCAGCGCATTGACACGGTTCCGCAGAGTGGTGACGTTCTGGGTGATAGTTGCCTGCGCGAGCGTCCGCAACACTTCCGGCTTGATGGCGGCGTGGAACGCGTAACCTCCACCGGCCGTACGACTGTCGGTGAAAGTCAGGTCGGTGGTATCGGTGGTATCGGCGGTCATCGCACTGATGGCCTTGTCGCGGTCATCAGAGGTCTTGAACACAGCCTGCACGCCATCGCCACTCAGCGAGACCGCGTCGTAGTGGATTTGCTTCTGATGCAAGGTCGTGCGGATATCGTCGAGATAGCGCTGCTGCTGCTTCTTGAGTACCGCCTGCTCATCGACCGCCAGCAGAAAATGCACGCCACCCTGCAGGTCAAGGCCCAGCGGCATCGCGCGCGCGCCAATGGCCAGCAACCAGTGCGGCACCGTGGTGGCAAGATTGAGCGCGACCGTGTAGTCGTCGCCCAGTGCAATGCGCAGTGAATCGGAGCCCTGCAACTGAACCTGAGTGTTCGCGAATCGTACCAGCATGCGTTTCTGGTCAATCGAGATGTTTTGGTACGGAATCCTGGCTTTCGCAAGATCGGCTGCCACTTGTGACTGCAACGTCGCGTCGATCTTGGCGTCGCGGTTCGCCGAAATCTGCACGGCCGGCTGCGGGCGATACACGTTCGGTACGGCATACAGAAAGCCGAGCACCATAACGATGCCGACCAGCCAGTATCTCCAGCGGGGAAAGTCGCTCATGGGTCAAAAAGAATTGATTGGCGCGAAAACAGGCGGGCCCGAGCAAACACTCAGGACGATTTCAGGGTGCCTTTCGGCAGCACGGTCGACACGGCCCCTTTCTGGACCCGGATATGCACGTTGTCGGCGATTTCAAGGGTGAGGAAGTGCTCGCCGACGTTCTCGATCCGGCCGAGGATGCCGGCGGCGATCACCTCGTCGCCCTTTGCCAGCTCCGAGATCATCTTGCGCTGTTCCTTCTGGCGTTTGGACTGCGGCCGGATGAACAGGAAATAGAAGCCGACGATTACCACCACGTACACGAGGATGATCGGCGAACTGAAAAGGCTCTGTGCGCCTTTTGCCGCGCCTGACGCGGCAGGCGCCGCGACGGCGGCGAAAAACATTGACGACATGCAGGATTCCCGGTTGCAGGGCGGCCGCGGCGCGGCATTTCTGCCCAAAAGACAGCGGATTATGCCATGGCTCGCCGGTTCGCGCATGTCTGCCTCGCGGTGGCCGCGATTCGGTGACTCCATTTGGACACGCTGCGATAATCCCGGTTCCGCGAAGCCTGCAAGGATCCACCCGATGCAGCACCTGACCGTGATCACCACAGGTGGCACCATCGACAAGGTGTATTTCGACGCCAAATCGGATTACCAGGTCGGTGCGCCGCAGATCGGCGAGATCCTTGCGCAACTCGGGGTTGCATTCCAGTTCGACGTTGTCCCGGTGCTGCGCAAGGACAGCCTTGACTTGACCGATGCGGATCGCGCCGCAATCCGCACGGCGATCGAACATCAGCCCCACCGCCATATCCTGATCACCCACGGCACCGACAGCATGGTCGAGACCGCGCGAGCGCTGGATGGTATTTCCGGAAAGACCATCGTACTGACCGGCGCCCTGAACCCGGCCCGCTTCCAGGGTTCGGATGCCGTCTTCAACATCGGCTGCGCCGTCGGCGCGGTGCAGAGTCTCGGCGAAGGCGTGTGGATCGCGATGAACGGCCGTGTCTGGAATCCGGGCCATGTACGCAAGAACCGCAAAGCCAACCGGTTCGAGGCAGCACGCGACTGACATGGTGGCGTCTTCCCCCCAAAGACCGCCTCAAAAACAAAAAAGCCCGTTCGCGAACGACCGGGCCGAGCTTGTACGGAACCATCATTCCTGCGGTCGACGACTCGAATGCTCGCCACGGTACCCATACCGTCACGCTTGCGCCGTTCAAAGTATCGTCATCGTTCAGTTGGGGTGGGTCGTGCGGATGATGCCGTCATCCCCTAATCCGGGTACTGAAGGATCGTGCATGCACCATTCGGCGCCTACAAGACGATCTCGAGGACACCTGACCAGTTGCGTAGCTCGGCGAGCACGGACGATCGCAACAATGTCTCAAATTCCTCAACGCCGGACTTTGCCCATCAGGTGCGTCTCGCGGCTGCGCAGAACCCATGCAGCCAGTGCAAGCACCAGTAGTATCGGCGTCGCCCAGAACAGCACAATCAGAATCCCTCGCAACGGCCCGCGCGATTCACTGAACAGGAGACTGTCCGCCACTGCTGGCGTCGCCGTCATCGCCGGGTAGGCAGCGCCGAATGCCGCGGACGCCACGTAGTTCCCGGAGGCACCGGTTCGAACGGCGATCGGGCTGCCCAGCACGATGTACGCGTGCAGCAACGGCGCATTGGCGCGCGCGGCCGACACCAGCGCCGACCCGACGCTCGGCGAGCGAGCGAGCGAACCGTATACCCATGCGTCGAACGCCAGGGTAAGCACGAACAGCACGAACAATACCCAGTATTTGCGTAACCGCATCGCCCGACCCTCCAGCGGTGCGAAGCATGGCAAGCGGCGCGGGCGCGGTCAATATCCCGAACGCCACGGCCGATTGCTACATCATACCGGTTTGCAACTTGGCCTCATCCGACATCATCGTCTGGTTCCACGGCGGGTCGAACACCAGGTCGATTTGCGCCTCGGCGATGGTCGGAATCATCTCCAGCTTGGTGCGCGCGTCTTCGACCAGGATGTCGCCCATCCCGCACCCCGGCGCCGTGAGGGTCAGCTTGACGTAAACCTTGCGCTGTCCATCTGCCACGTGTTCAAGGCTGAGATCGTAGACCAAGCCGAGATCCACGACGTTGATCGGGATTTCCGGGTCGAAGCACGTCCGCAACTGCTCCCAGACGACGCGCTCGACGTCTTCATCGCCGGCATCATCGGGAACTGTCAGAGGCTCCGGCGGGGGCTTTCCCAATGCATCGGCGTCCTGACCGTCGATGCGGAACAGGCTGCCCTCAACGTACACCGTGAAACTGCCGCCCAGCGACTGGGTGATGTAGCCGTTCTGGCCTGCAGGCAAATTGACGACATCGCCGTACGGAACGTGCACCGCGTGGCAATCCCTTTGCAGGGTGAAGGGTTCGCTGCTGGAGCTGAATCCGGGCATGATCTGCTCGTCGGTGACAATGGAGGCAGGTACAGAACTTCACGCAACAGGATAACAACACGCCATCCCATGTCTCATTGATGGAGGTCAGGGCCGGCACCTGCAAGTCCGCCACGCTGGCACGGTGCGGCTGAATGGTCGCCGCGGCGCATGTCACTGGTCTATCATCGGACAATCGACTGTCCGAAAGAGTCCGCGTGGACGACTCAGCCCATTCCATGACCGCCGCCGAATCCGTGCGCAAGCCGGGCACGCTTGCATGCGCGGCTGGAGGGTTGACCTCGGCCTTCGGCTGGCTGATGTGCACCTTGGCCGTCGGCGCACTCGCGGCATTCGCTTCGCTCGTGATCGGCATCCGCCCGAGCTGGTTGATACTCGCATTGGCGCTGCCACTCGCGATGGTGCTGAAACTGTGCGGGTGCCTGGCCGCGCGCTGGGCGGCGGCGATTGCCGCGCTCGCGGTTTTGCTGGCGGGTTTCTACGCAATGTGCCTGGTGGCAATCGCCCGAATCGCCGCTGTCACCGGGTTTCCGTTCGGACTGGCGTTCCGTACCGGGGGCATCGGCTTGACCCTGCAGGTGGCGGAACTCGGCCTGGATGCGTTGTCGATCCTCATCTACACAGCGGCAGCTGTCGCTGCGGCAATCCTGGCGACGTGGCTGGCGCGTCCACCTGCCTGGCGACGGTAAGCCCCGCGCGGCAGCGAAACCGCGAAACCCCAGCCACGGGGTCAGGTGTCGAGCGACTTCAGGCCCGTAACCAGTTCCCCAGCGGCGGCCTGGCCATCGCCATAAAGCATGCGGGTGTTGTCGGCGTAGAACAGCGCGTTCTCGATACCGGCAAAGCCCTTGCCGCGGCCGCGCTTGATCACGATCACGTTCTTCGCCTTCGAAACGTCGAGGATCGGCATACCGTAGATCGGTGAACCCTTGTCGGTGCGCGCAACCGGGTTGACCACGTCGTTGGCGCCGATCACCAGCGCGACGTCGGTGGTGGGGAACTCCGGATTGATGTCGTCCATGTCGGCGATCAGATCGTACGGCACGCCCGCCTCCGCGAGCAACACGTTCATGTGGCCCGGCATGCGTCCCGCAACCGGATGAATCGCGAATTTGACCTTGACGCCGCGATCGATCAGGAGCCTGGCGAACTCCCAGACCTTGTGTTGCGCCTGCGCGACGGCCATGCCGTAGCCTGGCACGATCGCAACGCGCTCGGCATAGGCCATCATCACCGCGGCGTCGTTGGCGTCTATCGGTTTCAGCGCGCCGCTGATTTCCTGCGCTTCGCCACCGCCACCCGCACCGAAGTTGCTGAACAGCACATTCGCCAGCGATCGGTTCATGGCCTTGGCCATCAACTGGGTCAGCAAGGTGCCCGCCGCACCTACCACCATGCCGGCGATGATCATGGCCTCGTTCTGCAGCACGAAGCCTTCGAACGCGACCGCGAGGCCGGTGAAGGCGTTGTACATCGAGATCACCACCGGCATGTCGGCGCCACCGATCGGCAGCGTCATCGCGATACCGAACAGCAACGACAGTGCGAAGAACGCGATCAGGAGGCCCCACGCGAACGGATGGCCACCGATCGACGCGACCAGCGCCAGCACGCCGCACACCACCGCTGCGACGAAGATCGCGAGATTCACCCAGCGCTGCAGCGGGAAGATGAATTGCCTGTCCATCCAGCCCTGCAATTTCGCGAACGCTATCAGCGAACCGGTGAAAGAGATCGCTCCGATGAGCACACCGAGAAACGCCAGTGTCAACTCGACGGAACCGAGATGTCCGGCCACGGCAGCCCACGCTTCCGATTGGATCGGCGAAGTGTCCGGTACCAGCATGAGTGCCGCGTTGAACTTGATCAGTTCGACCGCGCCGATCGCCGCCGCGGCGCCCCCGCCCATCCCGTTGAACAATGCCACCATCTGCGGCATCGCAGTCATCGGCACGCGCCGCCCGACCCACCACGACAGCCCCACGCCGACCACGATCGCGACCACCATCGGCACCAGGTTGTGCATGCCGGGCAGGAAGAAGGTGACGATGATGGCCGCCGCCATGCCGGCACCGGCCCAGATGATTCCGCTCCGCGCGGTGCGCGGCGAACTCATTCGCTTCAGGCCCCAGATGAAAAGTACCGCGGCGATGAAGTAAACCGCCTCGACCACGGTCGACACCCACGCTGCGGGCGCCATCAGGACTTCTCCCCGGATCTCGGCGCGACCGGCTTGCTGGACTTGAACATCTCCAGCATGCGTTCGGTGACGACGTAGCCCCCCGCAACGTTGCCGGCGGACAGCAGCACCGCGATCACGCCGATCGTGATCTCGATGGGCGTGTCGGCATGCCCCAGCGCCACCATCGCGCCCACCAGCACGATCCCGTGCACGAAATTCGACCCCGACATGAGCGGGGTATGCAAGATGACTGGGACCCGACTGATGATTTCGTAGCCGGTGAACGCCGCCAACATGAAGATATACAGTGCGAGAAAGCCGGTAATCATGTTTCCCTCCTGCGGACCCGGCCATCATAACGGCAAGCGCGCTCCCGCATAGGGCGGTCAACCGGAAGCGCGTCGACGCGTTACCAGAGGCAAGTACGGATGCAAGAGCCAACGGATGTCGAATCGATCGCGACAGGCGAGATCGTGATGGCGGCAACCAGTGCGATCGGACCGGCACCGATGCCGATTGCGCAGGACGTCGTGCGACCGGTGGCGACGACCATCGAGACGTTCCTTGCGTCGGTTGAACGGCGGGCGTGGCGAATGGCTGAAATTGCGTTGCATGACCCGGACGAGGCGTTGGACGTGGTGCAGGATGCGATGTTGCGGCTGGTCAGGCACTACTCCGGCAAACCGGCCGAGGAATGGCCGCCGCTGTTCTGGGGCATCCTGCGGCGGCGCATCACGGACATACAGCGCCGCCGTACGGTTCGCAGTCGGGTCATGGTCTGGATAGGCCACGGCAAGAACGAGGATGGCGAGGATCTTCCGGCGTGGGAAGCGCCCGACCTCGGCCCCGACCCGCCACGGGCGCTGGCAGCGCGGCAGGCGCACGCGGCGATGTCGAAGTCCATCCGTGCGCTGCCGCGTCGGCAGCAACAAGCCTTCATGTTGCGGGTGCTGGAAGGACTGGACGTGGCGGACACGGCCAAGACGATGGGATGCAGCGCCGGAAGCGTCAAAACCCATCTGTCGCGCGCGATGGAAGCGTTGCGTACACAACTGGAGGACTGGCGATGACCAACGCGCCTGACAATATATTCAAAGAGTTGTCGCATGATGATGAAGTCGTATCTCGTGCGCGTGCCATCTTCAGGAGCGCCTGCGAAGGCGCCGATTCCTATCACACCCTGCGTATCGGCCTGGCGCGTCGCAGGGCACTGAACGCGCTTGAAAAGCGATCCCCGCTACGCGTTTGGGCGCCCCTGGCAGGTGTTGCCATTGCCTGTTGCGTACTCGCGCTCGGCATCGCGTTCCTGCGTCCCGGCCCGACTCCGGTTGTAGGCTCTTCACGCGTCGCCTCATCCTCTTCAGTCGCCCCGGGCGAGTCCGAGAGCAGCGACGTGATACCCGACGTCGACAGCAGCCAGATGGAGATGGTTCAGAACCTCGACTTCTACCGCTGGTTCGCCTCGCAACAGAACGTGACGGCGACCACGCCGAAGGGCGGGAGCTGATCGTGCGTCCATCCAGGCTCCTCGCGTTGCTTGTCGCAGCGTGCCTGATTGGCGCAGGATGGCGCGTCGATGCGCAAACCACCTCCGCGATTCCCACGCAACCGGCGACACAGGGTCCGCAAGCGCAGGCCCACACCCCGAAGGCGCCGCTGGCGTGGTCGAGTCTGGGTGCCGATCAACAGCGCATGCTCGCCCCGATACGAAACCAATGGGAGCAATTGCGCCCTGCTCGCCAGCACCGCCTCGCAGCCCACGCACACCACTGGGCCACACTGTCTCCCGCGCGTCAGCGGCAGATCAGGGCACGATTGACGCGCTGGGCCGCGATGTCTCCCGCACAGCGTCGCCAGTTGCGCCAAAACGCACGCGTCTTCCACAACCTGACGCCGGAAGAACGCGCCAAGGTCAGTGAAGCGTTCAAAAAATTCCAGTCCCTGCCCGCCGAGCAACGGCGTGCCCTGCGGCAGCGATGGCGCGCGATGCCTCCGAATGAGCGCATGCGCTGGGCGACAGAACACCCCGGACAGCCGATGCCGATGCACCCGCCACGAACATCTGGCAGATAACCGGGATCGAAGATGCCACATGGGCTGTCATGCTGACGATGGGGTGGCAGGGGCATGTCACTCGCTCCCAATTGAGCGTCTACGCCTTGCCGAACACTACCTCGCCATCGCGTGCTACGCAGCTTTTCGCGACCAGCTCATCGTCGAAATCCGGCTTCAGCTCGCCGTCCCTCACCAGCAATTCGCCGAAATGGGCAAGATTGCGCGCATACATCTCCGACGCGTGCAACGGCGCGCCGGATGCCAGGTTCAGAGGCCCGATCACCGTCACGCCATTGCGCTCGACACGCTCGCCCGGCACTGTCGCTTCGCAATTGCCGCCACCTTCGGCGGCGAGATCGACGATCACCGCGCCGGCCTTCATGCCGTCAACCATCGCCAGCGGAATGATCTTCGGCGACGCCCGGCCAGGTACCGCCGCGGTAGTCACGATGACGTCCACGGTCTTGACGTGCTCGGCCAGTTTGGCCTGCTGCGCGGCGCGCTCTTCGGCGGTCAGCTCGCGTGCGTACCCCCCGCTGCCCGCCGCGCTGACCCCGAGATCGAGGAACTTTGCGCCCAGCGATTCGATCTGCTCGCGGGTTTCCGGGCGTACGTCGAAGCCTTCCACCATCGCACCCAGCCGCCGCGCGGTGGCGATCGCTTGAAGGCCCGCCACGCCCGCGCCGATTACCAGCACCTTCGATGGGCGCAATGTTCCCGCCGCGGTGGTCAGCATCGGGAAAAACTTGGGGGCAGCCTCGGCCGCGATCAGCATCGCGCGGTAACCCGCAACCGCGGCCTGCGAAGACAACACGTCCATCGCCTGCGCACGGGTAGTGCGCGGCAGCAGTTCCAGGGAAAATGCCATCAGCTTGCGCTGTGCGTAGGTGGCGAGCCTGACCGCGGCGGCGTGGGGATGCAACTGTCCGATCAGCATCGCGCCTTCCCTCATCGCAGCCACGCTTTGATCCGAAGGCGGTTGTACGCATAGCACGATGTCCGCCTGCCCCGCCACGCCTCCCGCATCGGCGAACGCGACGTCGGCATAAGCCGCGTCGGGAAAGCCAGCGCGTTCACCAGCGCCTTGTTCCAGCATCACGCGCAGACCACGCGAGATGTATTTCTTCGCCGTTTCCGGCGTCACGGCAACGCGGCGTTCGCCATCGGCGGTTTCACGAAAGGCGGCTATCGTGCTCGGCATGAATTTCTCCCGCTGTGATCGCTGCATCCTAGCTCAAAGCGCCGGCGCACGGCTGCTAGACTGGCCGGATGTACGACAATCACGCACTCGAATTTCTCCGCAATCGCCGCTCGGTACCCGCTGCGGGACTGATCCCCCCCGGTCCAACAGCAGAGCAATTGCGCGAAATCATCGCCACCGCGATCCGCGTGCCCGACCACGGCAAGCTGACGCCGTGGCGGCTGATCGCCTTCACCGGCGACGCTGGCGCGCGGTACGGCGAGGCGCTGGCGGCGCTGCATGCGCGGGTGGATCCCGGCGTGCCGGCGGCGAAGCTCGCGAAGGAACGTAATCGCTTCGCGCATTCGCCGGTGGTTCTGGCCGTGATCGCGCGCGTCGACGAGCAACACCCGAAGATTCCCGCGCAGGAGCAGTTGTTGTCCGCAGGATGTCTCGGCTTCAACCTGCTGCTCGCGACCCAGGCGGCGGGGTTTGCGGCGCAATGGTTGACCGGTTGGTCGTGCTACGACCATGACGCCGCGAAGTTGCTGGGACTCGCAGACAACGAGCGCGCCATCGCCTACATCCACATCGGCAGTTGCGATGTCGAGCCGCCGGAGCGTACCCGCCCGACCATCGAGGAGATACTGAGCACGTGGGCGGGATGAACGCTGCCGCGTCGACGCCGGTTTCGACGATTTATCTGATCGACGCCAGCATGTACGTTTTTCGCGCCTGGCATTCGATGCCGGACGCCTTTTTCGATACCGAGGGCAACCCGGTCAATGCGGTACACGGGTTCGCACGCTTCCTGCTGGATTTTCTCGAACGCACCCACGCAAGCCACGCGGTTGCTGCGTTCGACATCGCGCTCACCAGTTCCTTCCGCAACGCGATCTATCCCGCGTACAAGGCCAACCGCGACCCTGCGCCACCGGAGCTGAAGCGCCAGTTCGAGTACTGCCGCGAACTGGCGGCCGCGTTCGGCTTGACCGTCCTGGCAGATGCTGCCTACGAAGCGGACGACCTGATCGGCAGCGTATTGCACGTCTCCCACAACCATGGTTTCCACGCCGTCATCGTCTCCGCCGACAAGGATTTCGGGCAGTTGCTGTTTGACGGCGCCGAACAATGGGACTACGCACGCGGTCAGCGCTGGGGCGCGGACGGCGTGCCGGGGCGGCTGGGCGTGAGGTCCGACCAAGTGGTCGATTATCTGGCGTTGACCGGCGATGCGACCGACAATATCCCGGGCGTACCCGGGATCGGTGCCAAGGGCGCGGCCGCGCTGCTGGCGCATTTCGGCGATCTCGAAACCCTGCTCGCACGCGTGGACGAAGTGCCGTTCCTGCGCTTGCGCGGCGCCGCATCGCTGGCCGCGAAATTGCGCGCCCATTCCGAACAGGCATGGCTTTCGCAACGCCTCGCACGCATCGCGCTGGATGCGCCTGTACCCGACAGCCCCGATGGCCTGCTCAGGCACACACCCGACTCCGCCGTGCTCGACGCGCTGTTCGAACGGCTCCGGATAGGACCGCTCACTCGCACGCGAGCACACAAGATCCTGCGATCGGACGCAGTCGCATGAATCGTGACTCGCACATTCCCGCTGACGCCGACGCACCGGTCGAAACGCTACATGCCGGCAGGTGGCTGACGCTCAAGCAACGCGGTCACTGGGAGTTCGTCGAACGCAACAATCCGCAGGGCGCGGTGATCATCGTCGCGGTGACGCCGGACGACCGCGTGCTGTTCGTCGAGCAATACCGGGTGCCGATCCGACAATTCACGATCGAAATGCCGGCGGGCCTGATCGGCGATCCCGGCCACACCGACGACGCGGACGTCGCTGCAACCGCAACGCGCGAACTGGAAGAGGAAACCGGCTACACCTGCGCGCGGATGATTCCGCTCCATTCCGGTCCGTCTTCCGCCGGCATGAGCACCGAAATGATGCACTTCGTGCGCGCGCTGGATTTGCGCAAGATCGGCGCGGGCGGCGGCGACGCGACCGAAAACATCGTGGTCCACGGAATCCCGCGAAACGAGGCCAGTGCATGGCTATACGCAATGGCGGAGAAGGGCTATTCGATCGATCCGAAATTGTTCGCTGGGCTATGGTTCCTCGAGCACGCCGAGGTGCAGCGCGACGACGGTCGTCCACCACGGTCCTGATCAACCGCTGCCGGCGAAGCGGTTATTGTGAACAGCCAGGTCACGGAGCCCTTGGCATGGATGGCGGCTTTGGCTGTTCTGATCGTTACGGGTTGGGATGGGTTGCGGCAAAGTTCTCGCTTCACCATGCGGCAATCGCGGACGGCTGCACTACAAATGCATCACCGCAAAGCGCACGATCAGCAGGATCGCCATCACCAGCATAACCAGCACCGTCAGACCGATTCCGGCAGCGCGGCCAAACGAACGCCCGGACACGGACGACAGCCCGATCGCATGCAGGATGCGGCCAACAATCAGCACGATGCCGAACAGGTGCAGCAACCCTGGACGGGTCTGATCGATGGCAAGCAACACCAATAGCAGCAACGCGATCGGCAGGTACTCGGCCGCGTTTGCATGGGCGCGGATCGCGCGCTCCATGTCTGCATTGCCTCCGCTGCCCAAATTCACGCCGTGCATGTTGCGCAACCACATCACGCGGATACCCAGTGCAAGAATCAGCAGCGCCCCCAACGCGACGTAAAACCCTGCGATCAACATGATTCAGGTTCCCCTCGGACCACTGCGCACACGCCACGCAGCGACCGCCGCCGCGATCGCCGCGATCGCCACCAGGGTTGCCGTGGCCAGGGTGCGCACATTGAACCAGTAGGCCGCCGCGAGGACCGCCAGTAGCACCACAGCAATCGCGAGCGACAACGCACGGTCGCGCCGGAACCGGCGCGGCAGCAACCAGGCCACGCCAGCCCATGCCAGCAATACCGCGAGAACGCGCCGCGCCCACTTGAAACGGGGCGGCTGCGGCGCATCGGTCAACACGTCGGTCAGCGAGTGTCGGCCGATCAGCACCTGCGCGATCTGGTCGCCTTCCGGATCGCTCGCCGGCACGAGCGTTCCATTCCGGTTCCGCGCGAATACGGTGAGATGCGCCGGCGCGATGCACATCCAGCTTATGCGCAAATCGCCGACCTGTGGCCGCGCAAAGTTCGTGCTGGTTACCAGCGTGCCGTCGTGCGGCTGGAACGTCGCGGCCATGTTGGCCGGCAAATGCGAGAGGTCCGCATCGAACGATTCCGGGCCATGAATCATTCGAATGAGCTCCGGCGCGAGTTTGAAGCCTGCAACCGTTACGTCCGGCGCATCGAAGCGTGCGGGTCCGATGGGAAACGCACCGTGATTGGCGTGGCCGGCTGGATTGTTGAACGTCGACGAATCGATCGGTTGATCGAACCAGTCCAGCTCGTAATTGCGCTGGCCACCGAATCGGGTCTCGTTCCACTGGAACATTTCGACCTTGCGCACCAGCGCCGGCGCGTCGACCGCGACCCCGAACTGCGCATCGCGTGCCGGCGCCTTCACATCGGGGGCACCAACCGCCAGTACCAGTTGCCCGTTGCTCGCGGTGCCGGGCGTCGCCGCATTGCCGGTCAGGATAAAGCCGCCGAGCGCATCCTCGCCCATCACACGCAAGCGGTCGGCGTTCTCGGTGAAGCCTAGCAACAGCAGGCCGAGCACCAGCAACGCCGCGCCCAGCAACGCCGCGTTACGGGAAGAGTTGTCTAAAATTCCGGAAAGACGGCTCACGCCGCGAGCTTACAACGAAGCGCCGGCGAATTGCGCCTGCTCGCCGGTGACAGCGTAGCGCCCACGCTCGTCACGGCGCGGCAAGGCCATCGCAATGGCGTGGTCGTGGGTGAAAAACAGTCGTACCCCGCGCGCAAGCTTGTCGTCCAGGAATTCGTGTTTCTCGTCGACCAGCATCTCGGGCGCACGGTCGTAGCCCATCGTGACCGGCAGGTGTACCCACGCCCGCCCGGGGATCAGGTCGGCGCAATACACCACACCATTCTTTCCATGCGGCCCGATGATTTCCGCCAGCATCAGGCCCGGCGTGTGGCCTTGCGAGTAATGAAAGCGCACTGCCTTGCCGAGCGTGCGCGAATATTCACCATCGACCATTTCCAGCCGTCCGCTCTGTTCCAGCAATTCCGGCACCCCGGGGATGAACGACGCCCGGTCGCGCGGGTGCGGATGGGTCGCACGCATCCAATGGCCTGCGCTGACCAGGTACTTCGCTTTCGGAAACAGCAATCGGATAGGCGCACCTTCTTCCCATGGCGCCAGCAGACCACCCACGTGATCGAAATGAAGGTGCGAAAGCACCACCACGTCGATGTCCTCGTGCGAGAGCCCGGCCGCGCGCAACGATTCCAGCAACACGTGCCTCTCCTCGACTACGCCGTAACGCTCACGCAGCTTCGGCTCGAAGAAGGCGCCGATACCGGTCTCGAACAATACGTTGCGGCCATCTAGACCGGTCGCCAGCAGGCAACGGCAGGCCAGAGGAATGCGATTCTGCTCGTCGACGGGAACCCACTTCGACCACATCGCCTTTGGAGCATTTCCGAACATGGCTCCGCCATCCAACCGTTGGGAATTCCCTTCAATGGACCAAAGCTTCATGATCGGACCCCATGTGCGTTGCCACGTGATTCGCCGGGAGCGAATCCAGACGCCGCGGGCGGCGCTAAGCGCAGCGAAGGGCGAGGCACAGGGGTGTGTCGAGCAAACATCGCGCCGCCATCCAACATTTGCGTGTTGCTTTCGATCGAATACAGTTTCATGACTTCACTTTATTCCGACATCGTGACTAGGTTACTGCATACGCATACTCCAGCGACACGTTGGTGACGGTTGCAGATACGAAAAGGCCTGTCGCGAGGACAGGCCCTGTCGTATGCCTTCAACGCGTGCAGCGGTTACTTGTCCGCGGGCACACTTATCGTCATGAACACGGGCTGGCCCTGGTGCGAGACCAGCAATAGCACGGTGCTGCCGGGTTTAACGTTGGCCGTGTCGCGACGGAACTCGGACACGTTGTTCACCGGTTTGTTACCGACGCGCAAGATCACGTCGCCCGGCGATAACTGTGCCTGCGCGGCAGGACCTTCTACATCGGTGATCACCACCCCGCCTTTGCCGGTGTAGCCGCCAAGCTGTTGGCGGATCTGGGGCGTGATGGCCTGAACGGTCAGGCCGAGCAGATTGCCGCCGCTGGTGGCCGCCGGCGCGCCCGCAATGTATTCCGGAGTAAGCCCGTTGCGCGGCATTTCGCCGACCCTGACCTTGACCGTCATCGGCTTGCCGTCGCGCACAATCTCAACGTTTGCCTCGGTACCAGCCGACGTCATCGCGACCATCGGCGGCAACTGCGCCGAGTCGTAGATCTTTTTGCCATCGAATCCGGTAATCACGTCTCCGATCTTCAGGCCGGCCTTGGCGGCAGGGCCATCGGGCTGAACCGAGCGAATCAACGCGCCATTTCCGTTGGGAAGGTGCATCGCCTTGGCGGCATCACTACCAACGTTCTGGATACCGACGCCCAGCATCCCCCGGCTGACATATCCCTTGGTCTTGAGCTGATGGGCCGCGTTCATCGCGATATCGATCGGGATCGAGAACGAAATCCCCATCGCGCCGCCGTTGGTCGAGAAGATCTGCGAGTTGATGCCCACGACTTGACCCGCAAGATTGAACAGCGGACCACCGGAGTTGCCACGATTGATCGGGACGTCGGTCTGGATAAAAGGAACCTCTGGCTGATCGTTACCACCGAGGCTGCGTCCCACGTAACTGACGATGCCGGCGCTGACGGAATGATCGAGGCCGTAAGGAGAGCCAATCGCCACCACCCATTGCCCAGGCTTCAGATCGTTTGAATTGCCGATCGCGACCGTGGGCAGACCGGTTGCGTCGACCTTGAGCAACGCGATGTCGTAGATCTTGTCAGTACCAACCACCTTCGCAGTGAAAGTGCGGTGATCAGGCAAGTGCACCCTTACCGAGTCGGCGTTCGCGACCACATGGTTGTTGGTGAGGATATAACCGTCGGAGGAAATGATGAAGCCCGAGCCCAGCGATTCAGCCGGACCACCGTTGGGTTGCTGGAACTGAGGCCCGAAAGGCATGCCGAAGAAGTGTCGGAAAATTTCCGGCATCTGCGGTTCCTGGGTCTGCTGGGTCGGGTTGTCGCTGCCCAACTCGCTGGCGTGCTTGTAATGCGCCACGATGTTCACCACCGCCGGCCCGTATTTCTGGACGATGCTGGTGAAATCCGGCAGCGCCACGGTCGGCGTCGCCGCCAGCGCGACGCCTGAAAAGCACAAGAGAACGATTACGGCAGCGAACTGCCTCGCCCGGTTCAACATGGCAATCTCCTTTCCACTATGCAAAAGCCTTCAGGCCACAACGGCGGCGCGACGCGGATCTCGATCCGCCCGCAGCCAGACGCGGCGTGGGACGCGCGTGCGCGGGATTCACGGGCAGCAGGCGGGTCCACCCGCGGGAACTGCCCGGCGCACTCAATCAATGCCGGGGGGAAGCGGTCGCGCCCGAGGGCGGCTCCGGCAGCAACACGATTGAGAACGGCAGCCCGGATTGGTCGATTTGGGATGATGGCGCGTACGGCAACGCGGCATCGCGCGCGTAGGTCGCACGGCGCAGGTAATCGGGTTGCATCAGGCCGGTTCCATACACGATGTTGGCGGATGCTGGCTGGGCACCGAGCACGGTCGGCTGACGCGCAAGAAGCCATGGCGGAGTGGCCGCATCGGGAGTCGGCGTGGCATCGGCCAGCACCGCCGAACCCGGCGCGGGGCGGCTTTGCGCGACCGGCGCCGGCGCATCGATCCTGGGGCTGGGGACACTCAACATCAGGGCGGCGACCGCCACGCTCGCGGCGATTGCGCCGCCACCCACGTAACGTGCCCAGTGCCGGGGCCTTACCCGCGGCGTGGGTTCGGTCCGGAGTGACGCGGCGATGCGCGCTGCAAAATCATTGTCAGCCTGCTGCGCCGACATGCGTGCCGAATCCGACGCAAGACAGGCACGAATCAGATGCCAGCGCGACCAAGTCGCACCCAACTCGGGGTCGTGGTCGAGACGCCGCAACAGAAAGCGGGTCGGTTCGGCGGCGAGTTCGCCGTCCATCAGGGCGGAAAGGTCTTCGCGACTGGTCGGGTCCATCAGAAACTTCCTCTCAGGGCGCGGGTTGGATAGTCAGGCATCGTCGTTGGACAGCAGAGGACGCAATTGTTCGTCGATGGCTTCGCGGGCGCGGAAGATGCGCGACCGAACGGTACCGATCGGGCAACCCATGCGTTCGGCGATTTCCTCGTAGGACAGGCCATCGACCTCGCGCAGGGTGATTGCATCACGCAATTCCTCCGGCAACTTTTCGACCGTGGCGAACACGGTTTGTTCAATTTCCCGGCGGGCCAGTTCGTGTTCGGGGGTGGCCTCGTCGCGCAGACGGGCTCCGGAATCGAACTGCACCGCCGTATCGGCGTCGATGTCCTCGGCGGGTGGACGGCGTTTTTGTGCAACCAGATAGTTCTTGGCAGTGTTCACGGCAATCTTGTACATCCACGTATAGAAAGCGCTGTCTCCACGGAATGAGCCTATGGCGCGATAAGCGCGAATGAACGCTTCCTGGGCGACATCCTCGCACTCGCTCCAGTCGTGCACATACCTCGACACCAGTCCGATGATCTTGTGCTGGTACTTGCGCACCAGCAGGTCGAACGCCTTGCTGTCGCCTTTGCGCACTCGTGCGACCAGCGCGCGATCGGTTTCCACTTCGCCCATGCGGGCGGCACTCCCTACCGGACCGGACGCAGTGTGCGCCCCTGTGTGACCGCGCTCGACGCGCGAAAGTTCAACGGACTCCACCATTTGACAACCCTTGGACCTTGTCAGCTGACACCCTGATGGTTGGGTCGGTGCCCAACCGGATCAAGCGTAACGCGCGCCGCATGAACCATTTGTGTCAGCGGGCCACCCCGTGCCGCCGGTATGGTGAAGGGAGCGAATCGGCACCAGATCCTGGCCCAGGGCGCCTCGGACCTGTGGACGCCGCACCGGGCTCGTCGTCGGCCGCTTTCAGGGTGCGCCGCGCCGACAGCAGCGTGGCAAATGCGCTGGCGGTCAGTGGGTGGGAGAACAGGTACCCCTGGGCAGCTTCGCACCCCCGCTCGCGCAGGAACTCGAGCTGGCGCTCGGTCTCGACGCCCCCGGCGACCACCCGCAGTCCCAGCCTGCGCGCGGCATCGAGCATCGATGTTACGACTGCCTCGTCATCGGGATCGCTGCCGATATTGCGCACGAAACTCTGGTCGATCTTGACGGCATCGATCGGCAATGCCTTGGCGTGGCCGGGCGCGAGATGTCCCGCGCCCGCGTCGTCGATCACGATGCGGCATCCGATTCGCCGCAACGCCTTGAGAGTTCCGACAAGCTCCGTCTGCGGCTGCGCCAGCACGCTCTCGGTCGCCTCTAGGTCGAGCACCAGTGGTTCCAGTCCCGCATCGCGGCACGCAGCTTCGACCATCGCCACCAGGTTGGGCTGCATCCATTGCAATGCCGACAGGTTCACGGCAAGCCGCAAGGGTGAGCTCACGCGGCGCTGCCATACCGCCACGTCCGCGCAGGCGCGTCGGAGCACCCATTGGCCAATCGAGATGATCAAGCCGGTTTCCTCGGCCAATGGGAGGAAAAACCCCGGGCTCAACATCCCCAACACCGGATGCCGCCAGCGCACCAACGCTTCGACTCCGACGATATCCTCGGTCGCGACCTCGATTTGAGGGTGATAGTGGACGCACAGTTCGCCGTTGGCCTCCGCCTTGCGCAAGCGCGATTCCATCTCCATGCGCTGGCGATGCGCCTCGCCGGGCACGTTGCCAAACGCCTGCACGTTGTTGCGCCCGTTGCCCTTGACGCTGTACATGGCCATGTCGGCGTGCTTGATGAGGCCTTCCGTGTCGCTCGCGTCGTCCGGATAAATGCTGACACCGATCGATGCAGTCACCTGCAATTCCGATCCGTTGTCGAGCGTGAGCGGCGCCTGCATGCCATTCAACAGTTTCGTCGCGACACGCGTGATGTCGACGCGGTCGTCGACATGCCGCAGGATTACGGTGAATTCATCGCCAGCATAACGAGCCACCGTGTCGGACGCCCTCACCAACTCCCGCAGCCGGTGCGCCTCTGCCACCAGCACCTGGTCGCCCACGCTGTGGCCGAGCGAATCGTTGATGCCCTTGAAACGATCGAGGTCCACGAACAACACCGCGAATGCCTCGCCGGTGCGGCGCGCGTCGTGCAGCGTGGACTCCAACCGGTCGTTGAACAGCATCCGGTTCGGCAAGCCGGTGAGCCCGTCCAGCAGCGCACGATTGCGCCCGCGCGCGCGTTCGACCCGCAACTCCAGCACCGCCGCAAAGCGTGCCGCGACGATCTCGAGCAAGGGCCGCAGCACCTCGGTGGCCACCGCGTCCGCATCCTGCGAAGCGCACACCATCACGCCGAGTACGTTGCGATGCGCATCGAACAACGGAAGCGCCGCGTAGCGCGTGCAGCCGGTGGCACGAGCGAACGGATCGTCGCGTATGCCGGGCTCCGTATCGCCACCAGCATGGATGACCGCATCACCATCCAACGCCTGTTGCACGAACGCCAGATGCAGGGGGTCGGGCGCGCCCGGCGCGGACACACGGTCCATGCGGGCAAGTGGTTCCAGCGATTCGCCGGCGGCATCGCGTTCAGCCACAACCATCAGATCCATCCGGAGCGCTTCCATGGCGCGTTGCACGAGGCCGGACAACCCGGCCGCGTCGCGTGCGGGTTGAAGCAACTCGGCAATCGTGCGGAGCGTGGCGACCGCGTCGGGGGTCTTCTGCTCCGTGACAGGTGCCGAAGCTTGCGTGCCGCGCGCGGGCAGTGACGCCGGTGCCCCGTCGCCCGCAAGTGCCTCGCGGATCCGCAACCCCGCCTCGGTCGCATCGACCGGCACACGCAGCCACGTCTTGACGTTGGCGCATGATGCCACCCGTTGACCGTCATGACTCGCGTCGAAGCCTGCGCCAAACAGGCCTATCACCGGTACGTCGGTGAGTTGCACGCACAGCATCCGCGACTGCGTCGGCGCGTGTTCGAAATCCAGGATCGCCAGCACGGGCCGCGGCCCGTGCCGGAGCAGGGCGTGGGCGTGGATGGCGTCCCGCGCGCTCAGGATCTCGCCCGGAACCAGGCCATCTGGCCCCAAGCCATCCAGCGCGTCGAACAACACGCGGCGGTCCTCGCGTGACGCAGCCACCACCAGCACCGAGCGTCCGCAACCCGTCATCAGCGCACCCATGCACCGTGCCGCAGGCGAGGCTGGGCGCTGAGTCGCCGGCCCCAGGTCAATTCACGCGCAGGCAGCGCCACCGGGAAGTCGGCGAGCGTTCCCAGCAACACCAATCGCCTTGGCTGATGCGGATCGATCCGCGCAATCCGACGCAACAGGGCAAGTAGGTCGGCGCCCCACTCCAGCGGTCGATCGGCCAGGAAGTACATCCCGAAGTGCGGGCTGTGCTCGACAAAGCGAAGCACGTCGGCGAGGTGCGCCACCCCGGGGACAATTTCGTCACGCCCGGGCAACCGGCACAGGCCGGTTCGTGCGCGCCACCAATATATCGCCCTGCCAGTACGCAGCGCAGCGTCACGCAACGATTCAAGCAGCGCATCCCGATCGTCGCATCGCAACGCCAACAGCACCCTGTCCGCACCGAGTACGCGATCGAGCAGACCGTCCTCCACGAGTCCCTTTTGCACGCCTGTTTCCGTCATGTCGATCCCCCAACCTCACCGTTGACCCGAATCCCTGCCCGACCGATGATGATGCTTACGAGTCGACAACAGGAATGAGAAGTGTTCGACGGTTTGCGATTCAGTCACTGGAAAGTCTCAAACAACAGGGACGGCGTGCTCGTCCTCACCCTCGATCGGGCCGGAAGCAGCGTGAACGCGCTGTCGCGCGCGGTGCTCGATGAGCTGGACGCGATGCTGGAACGGGTCGCCATCGAAAAGCCTTCTGCGATCGTGATCCACTCCGGCAAGACAGCGGGTTTCGCCGTCGGTGCCGACTTGAAGGAATTCGAGGGGTACGCGCGCGCAGGAACCGTCCGTGAGGAAATCGAGCACGGCCAACGCGTATTCGAGCGTCTGGCCAAGCTGTCCATGCCGACGGTCGCCGCGATCCACGGCGTTTGCATGGGCGGTGGAACCGAACTCGCGCTTGCGTGCCGCATGCGGATCGCCGCACAGACGCCCGAATCGCGCATCGCGTTGCCAGAGGTGCAACTCGGGATCCATCCGGGCTGGGGCGGCAGCGCGCGACTGCCGCGCCTGATCGGCGCGCCCAAGGCGTTGGCTATGATGTTGACCGGGCGCACAGTCTCGGCGGAACGCGCGCTCGCGGAAGGCCTGGTCGATCGGCTTGCCGCCCCCGATGCGTTGCTCGATGAAGCACGCAAGCTGGCGCTGCATCCGGTCACGCGTCCGTTCGCGCAACGCGCCATCGCCTGGTGGACCAATTGCTGGCCCGCGCGGCAGATCCTCGCGCCGATCGTGCGCAAGCAGGCTGCCGCCAAGGTCCCGTCGAAGCACTACCCTGCACCCTTCGCCCTGATCGATGTCTGGCGCCGCGGCGATGGCGACATCCTCCAGCGTTTGCGGCTGGAAGCGCATTCGGTCGCGAAGCTTGCGGCGACGCCGACCGCGCACAATCTCATACGCATTTTCTTCCTGCGTGAGCGCATGCGCGCCCTAGCCGGCGACACCCCGCACGATATCCGCCACGTGCACGTGGTCGGCGCAGGCGTGATGGGCGGCGACATCGCGGCGTGGAGCGCGTTGCGCGGCTTCGAGGTGACATTGCAGGATCGTGAGATGAAGTTCATCGAACCGGCTTTGGTTCGCGCGCGCAAACTGTTCGAAAGAAAACTGAAAACGCCGGACCGAATCGGGAATGCAAAGTCACGCCTCGTCGCCGACGTCGAAGGCGCGGGCATCGCCTCCGCGCAACTTGCGATCGAGGCAATCTACGAGAACCCGGAAGCCAAGGAAGCCGTTTACCGCGCCATCGAACCCGGGATCGCTGACAACGCACTGATCGCAACCAACACCTCGTCGATCCCGTTGGATGAATTGCGCGGCGGACTGACGCGACCGGCGCGATTCCTGGGCCTGCACTTTTTCAACCCGGTTGCGCAAATGCCGCTGGTCGAGGTGGTCCGCCACGACCGGCTCGACCCGGTCGTCGAGAAGCGTGCACTCGCGTGGGTGAAAGCCGTCGGCAAGTTGCCGTTGCCGGTCGCGGGCACGCCAGGATTTCTGGTCAACCGGATTCTCATGCCGTACCTGCTGGAAGCCATGCGTTGCCATACCGAGGGCATTCCCGATCCGGTGATCGACCACGCGGCGAAACACTTCGGCATGCCAATGGGCCCGATCGAACTCGCCGATACGGTAGGCCTGGATGTCGCGCTGTCCGTGGGCCGCGAGCTCGGGCCTTTCCTCAAACTCGAATTGCCAGACGGCATCGCCGACAAAGTCGATACCGGCAAACGAGGCAAGAAGGACGGCCAGGGTTTCTACGTCTGGAAGGAAGGCAAACCCGAAAAACCCAAGGTCGATCCGAACTACCGCGCGCCACCCGACCTTGAAGACAGGCTGATCCTGCCGATGCTCAACGAAGCGGTGTCATGCCTTCACGACGGCGTGGTCGACGATGCCGATCTGCTGGATGCCGGTGTGATCTTCGGCACCGGATTCGCGCCATTTCTGGGTGGTCCGATCCAGTACATCCGCAGCGTCGGCGCGGGCGTATTGCGCGAAAAACTGGAGGCCCTGGCGCAAGCGCACGGCCCGCGATTCGCGCCCAGGCAGGGCTGGTTCAATCCGGCGTTGGCCGCGTGCCAGACCGGGTGATTTTCTCCTTCCTTTGGCCGGGACAAAAGCGCAAGGAGGATGACCTTAACCGCGTCCGCCCCTATTTGTTCCTCGAAAGTGACAGGAATGAACTGCCGTCAAGTTATGCAACTTGATCGCGCCTGTCCGATTTTTACCAAATTATGTCATCGGGTACACCGTCGTCTTCCCTAGGCGCCTCCGGGTCGACCAACAACGCGACCTGCTCCGGCGCGATCGCCTGTACTTGCACGGCGACATCGCGAACGACCAGCGACGCACGACCACCGTGCATCACCACGCCCAATTCGCCGATATTGAGCCGGTCGAGTTGTTCGGCGGTGACATAAAGACGGCGAATCTTGCCAGCGAATTCGAAGTTACGTACCTGCTCGGCATCGGCACGATTCAACGCCTTGCCACCAAGCAAATCATTGAGTTTGCGCTTAAGCTCGCGCTTGATCTCGGCCTGTTGGCGCGCTTCGCACTCGGCGGCTTCGCGCTCGACCCGATCGGATCTGGCACGCAAGGCGAACGCCTGCGCAAGATCTGGCTCAGCCGACTCGCGCGCCGGCTTGGCGGGCGGGGGCTTGTGCTTGCCGGCATGCTGCACGGGGCGCGCTTCCTTGAAGCCCGCTTTCAATAATTGGTCACGGAGGGATTCGCTCATCACGCAGCAGCCGGCAATACAAATACAAGTTCCATTAGCCATGATCCCGAGACGGCACAAGCCAAACGCTCGTCATTCCGGGGTCGCCTGCGTTGGCCGCGGGCGGAACCCGGAATCCAGCTTCGATCAGCGGCATCAGACCAAAAACCGGATTCCTCGTTCCATCGCCGATAGCGCCGGCGATGGCCATGAATGACCACGGACTTATGTCGGGCAGGTGAAAATCAGGCCCATCAGGAATACAAATGTGTAGCTGTCATTCAATAATGCGGCGGCGGTTCATCGTGCACGTCATCGGAAAGACTCGTACGCAGCGCCGCAAGTTCCTTGCGCAGGTCGGTCAGCGCGTTTTCGAGTTGCAGCAACCGCTGTGATTGCTGCGCCTCGCTGTCGTTCAATGACGACACCGCATCGTCGAGAAAGGTCAGTTTCAACTCGAGTTCGTCCATGCGCTCGTCGTTCGGGGTGCTCATCGTCGTTCAGATCCCTGCTGATGAAACGCTACGTCCGCGACCGATGCCGTAGTACGCGAGGCCAGCCTCCTCGACCACTTCGGGACCGTACAGGTTGCGCCCGTCGAAGACCACAGAGTGATTCAACGTCTTCTTGATGCGCTGGAAATCCGGACTGCGGAACACCTTCCATTCGGTGACCACCGCCAGCGCGTCGGCGCCATCCAGTGCGATCCACGGATCGTCACACAACACGAGATCATCGCGCCTGCCATAGATCCGACCGGCTTCGGCGCACGCTTGTGGGTCGAACGCGCGCACCTTGGCACCGGCTTTCCACAACGCTTCCATCAACACCCGGCTGGGCGCTTCGCGCATGTCGTCGGTGTTGGGCTTGAACGCAAGGCCCCACAACGCAATGGTCTTGCCCTGCAGTGTGCCGCCAAAGTGACGTGAGATCAGGTCGAACAGCTTGCGCTTCTGGCCGCGGTTGACCGCTTCGACCGCACCAAGCAGGCGCGCGTCGTACCCATTAGAACGCGCGATGCGCTCCAGCGCCTGCACGTCCTTGGGAAAACACGAACCACCGTAACCGGTGCCGGGGTAGATGAAGTGATAGCCAATGCGCGGATCGGCGCCGATGCCATGACGCACCATCTCGACGTCCGCGCCGACGCGCTCGGCGATATTGGCGATCTCGTTCATGAAGCTGATCTTGGTCGCCAACATCGCGTTGGCCGCGTACTTGGTCAGCTCGGCCGAACGCTCGTCCATCACCACGATGCGCTCGTGATTGCGGTTGAACGGCGCGTAGAGACTCTTGAGCACATCGATCGCGCGGCGTGACGACGCGCCCACAATGATGCGGTCGGGCTTCATGCAGTCGTTGACCGCATCACCCTCCTTCAGGAATTCGGGATTGGAGACCACGTCGAACGCGATATCCGAACCGCGCGACTCCAGCGCCGCTCCGATTTCAGCGCGTACACGATCGGCGGTACCGACTGGCACCGTGGACTTGTCGACGACCACCGCGTAGCGGTCGAGATGCTGGCCGATGCCGCGCGCGACCGCCACGACATACTGCAGGTCCGCACTGCCGTCCTCATCGGGGGGGGTGCCGACAGCTATGAAGATGACGTCGCCGTGCGCGACCGCCGCGGCGGCATCGGTGGTGAACTTCAGTCGACCGGTGGCATGGTTGCGCGCAACCAGGGGTTCAAGGCCCGGTTCGAAAATCGGAATCTCGCCGCGTTCGAGCCGCGCGACCTTGTCAGTGTCCACGTCCATGCACAGCACGTGGTTGCCCATTTCGGCGAGGCAGGTACCCGTGACCAAGCCGACGTAGCCGGTGCCGAAGATGGTGAGTTTCATGCGCGGGTCCGTGATTGTCGCGGGGCGTCATTCTAGCGACGATGCGCGAAGCGCGCAGCCGTGCACCGCGCGCGCGCGTCCCATCCGCCACGTGGGCACTTTACCCCGCCTGCGGGGAGGGCGGTCAAATTGAATTGGCCACGCCAATCACGGCGATTAAGCTGACGAGCCCAGCAGGGTACTCAGCGGTTGTGAAGGCAATCGAGCACGCCACGCAGATCATCCGGCAGCGGCGCGGAGTAACTCCAAGCGCGCTCGCCAATCTCGAATTCGAAACGCGCCGCGTGCAGGAACATCCGCTTCAATCCGAACGCACGAAAGTGCTTGTTGGCCTCGCGCTCGCCGTATTTCGGATCGCCCGCCAGCGGATAGCCTGCGTGCGCAGCGTGCACGCGAATCTGGTGGGTGCGCCCCGTCGCAAGCGTTGCCTCGACCAGGCTAGCACCTCGATAACGTTCTATCTCACGGAAAAACGTCAGTGCCGGTTTTCCGGCATCGTCCACCCTGACCATCCGTTCACCGCCGGCCAGCACCGATTTTCGTAGCGGCGCATTGACGTCGAATTTTGCCTGCGCAAGATTGCCCGTCATCAGACAGAGGTATTGCTTCTTCGTTGTGCCATCCCGGATCGCCGCCTGCAACCCGGTCAGCCCCGCTCGCGTGCGCGCAAGTACCAAGACGCCTGAGGTGTCGCGGTCCAGACGGTGCGCGAGTTCGAGACGCTCATTGGGGCGAGCGGCGCGCAACAGTTCGACCGCCCCGAATGCGACCCCGCTGCCGCCATGGCTGGCAATGCCGGAGGGCTTGTCGATGACGAGAAAGTCGCGATCCTCGAAAATCACCGCCTGCTGTACCGCCTCGAGCATCGCGCCGGGGGGCAATTCGGTGTTTCGCGGGCTGACGGTACTAACGGGCGGAATGCGCAATCGGTCGCCAGTGGCCAGCCGGGTGTCGGGCTTGGCACGTTTGCCATTGATCCGAACCTGCCCGGTCCGCAGCAGCCGGTAGAGAAGGCTGCGCGGAACCCCCTTCAGCAGCGCCGCGAGGCAGTTGTCCACACGCTGTCCATCGCGCTCAGGTCCAACCTCGATGGTTCGTACGGAATTGAAGTCCTTGGCCGAAGTTGCCGTCCCCATTGGAAAAATTCCTTTGCGATGATAGGATTGCCGCGCGCCACGCAGGCCCTCGCCCCTCACGGACGAACCTGCTCCTGTTCGCTGCGCAGACAAGGCCTCCGCCTGCCATTCCCGACCGGGAGCAGCCGGCACCTCGCCATCGTAACGTTCAGGATCGATGTTTGCCCACCGTCTGCAAGACGGCCGGGGAACGCCGGGACGCAAACAATCCGATCATCACCTGCCGGGCCGCAAATCGGACCCGGCAACTGCCGCCAGGCGCGGCACGTCATCCGGCCGGCCGCCCCGAAAGGCGCCGCCGAGGACGCGTAGTCGCGCCGGCGACCCGAGGAATCCACAATGAAACGCATGTTGATCAACGCGACTCAGCGTGAGGAGTTGCGTGTGGCCATCGTCGATGGCCAATCCCTCTACGATCTCGACCTCGAGATCCCGTCCCGCGAACAGAAGAAATCCAACATCTACAAGGCCCGCATCACACGGGTCGAGCCGTCGCTGGAAGCCTGCTTCGTCGAATACGGCGCCGAACGCCATGGATTCCTTCCGCTCAAGGAAATCTCCCGCGAATACTTCGCGCCCGGCACCGATCCCGGCAAGGCAGCCATCCGCGAACTGCTGAAGGAAGGCCAGCAACTGATCGTCCAGGTCGAGAAAGAGGAACGCGGCAACAAAGGTGCCGCGCTCACCACTTACATATCGCTCGCTGGCCGGTACATGGTGCTGATGCCCAACAGCCCGAACGCCGGCGGCGTTTCGCGCCGGATCGAAGGCGAAGACCGCCAGGCGCTCAAGGAAGCCTTGCAGCACATAGAGGTTCCCGAGGACATGGGCCTGATCGTGCGCACCGCCGGTGTCGGCCGCGACGCCGAGGAATTGCAGTGGGACCTCGACTACCTGCTGCAACTGTGGAAGGCGATTTCAGAAGCCGCCGCCGCGCGCTCTGCGCCGTTCCTGATCTATCAGGAATCCAAGCTGTTCATCCGCGCGCTGCGCGATTACCTGCGCGCCGACATCGGCGAAATCCTGATCGACGAGCCGGCGCTGTACGAAGATGCACAACAATTCATGCAGCAGGTAATGCCGAACAGCCTTCGCAAGCTCAAGCTGTACGACGAAACTACACCGCTGTTCACCCGCTTCCAGATCGAGACCCAGATCGAGAGCGCGTACGACCGCTACGTGCGGCTACCGTCCGGTGGCTCGATCGTGATCGACCCAACCGAGGCGCTAACTTCCATCGACATCAACTCGTCGCGCGCCACCAAAGGCAGCGACATCGAGGACACCGCGTTCCACACCAATTGCGAAGCCGCGATCGAGGTCGCACGCCAGCTACGCATCCGCGACCTCGGCGGTCTGGTCGTGATCGACTTCATCGACATGGAAAGCTCGCGCCATCAGCGCGAGGTAGAGGACAAACTGCGCGATGCGCTGAAACTCGACCGCGCGCGTGTGCAGCTCGGCCGCATTTCGCGCTTCGGGCTGATGGAACTGTCGCGCCAGCGGCTGCGTCCCAGCCTTGAGGAATCCACCCAGATCGTCTGTCCGCGCTGCGACGGCCACGGGCGCATACGCGGCATCGAGTCGCTGTCTCTGTCGGCGCTGCGACTGATCGAAGAACACGCGATGAAGGAAAATACCGGTCAGGTGCTGGTGCAGACCCCAACCCGCGTCGCCAACTTCCTGCTCAACGAAAAGCGTGCAAGCGTGGTCGAGATCGAGATGCGCCACAAGGTTCATGTGGTGATCGTTGCCGACAAGAATCTCGAAACGCCGCACCTCGAAATTACCCGCATCCGCGAAAGCGAGATGGGCGAACACGCCAAGCCGAGCTACGAGCGCCTGACCGAAGTCGAGGCTACACCGCAGCCGCGCATGGGCGTGGTAGTGCATGGCGAGGAGCCTGCGGTCAGCGGCATCCAGCGCGCCACGCCAATGCCGCAACGCGAGGAACCCGAAGCCGTGGCTGAAACCGCTCCTGCGACGATTCCTGTGGCAACGTCGGCCACAGCGTCCGGCGGCTTGCTCGGTCGGCTGTTCGGCTGGTTCCGCAGCGCACCTGCAGCAGAGCCCGCCGCCGCGGAAACACCGCGCGCGCCACGGGCATCCCAACGAAGCGACACAAGCAGCCCTCGCGAACGGTCGTCGGACCGCCGTCAGGACGGCTCCTCGCACCACGGCGGAGGCCGCCGCGGCGGCCGCGATCGCGACAGCGGCGCGCAGCGGGGGCGTCCGTCGTCGCAGAGGTCGTCGCAGCAAAAATCGACCAAGTCGCGGTCCGATGATGTCCCAAGGCAGTCGCAGCAAAAGTCCGCCGCTGCGCAGGGCAACGATGATACGCCACGCGCAACGGGCCGAAGGTCCTCGCAAAAAGAACCAGCAACAATCCCGGAGCCCCTGGAGGCAGCAGCAAAGACAGCGCCGGTACCAGTCAAAGACACGACACCAGCAACTACCGATTCCACTTCAGCCGGCACGCCCACAGCAAGCCCCGCGAGCGACAACCCCGACACCAAGGCCGCCGGCACCGGCAAGCGTCGTCGCGGTCGCCGCGGTGGCCGTCGGCGCAAGCACTCCGGCGCAACCCAGACCAGCGACGCAAACGGCGCGCAGCGCGACATCGATGATGAAGATGCCGATCGTGGCAGCCGCGCGTCCACTCCTGCTGCGCCGCCCGCATCGCCCGCTGCGGCAATGCAGTCGCACACCGGCACGCCAAAACAAGTGGAACCTGCTGCGACGGCGTCGGTCGGCGACCACCGCGCACCCGTCATCCCATCTGCCCCGGCGACACGGGAACAGGAACAGCCGCCCACCCCACCCCTATTCGCGATGCCCGATTTGAAACCCGCAACGCGATCCCCTGCCGCCACGCCCGCGATACCCAAAGCGCCACCGGCCGCAACGATCGATGGTTCGGCCGACTCGTCAGCCACCCCGAAGCCACCAGCCTTCGCCCCGCTCCGCCACCAAACGACAGCACCGGGCGTGCCGCCACCTGCCGTGCCACAGCCCGTTCCGCAGTCACCTCTTTCGCAATCGGTGACCGAAGTTCATGTGACGGAATCTCCTCGCGGCGTGGAAACGGGCGCGCCAAGCGCACCGCCTGCATCGCGGCCGACCTCGCTTCCGCCGGTGATCGCACCGGAAAAGGTTGCGGTACCACCTGTCGTCCCGAAACCGGAACCGGTAACACCGTCGCTGTTTGCGGCTCCGCCTTCCGTGAATCCGGATCCACGTCCCCGGCACCCGGCAATCCCAACGCCTCGCCCGCTGTCGGGCGCGATCCATCCAATACTTACCCCACAGGTTCTGCCGAAAACGCCGCCGCCATCGGCCACGATGTCAGTCAGCGAAACGAACCCTCCGGACAAGTCACAGGAATAATCGCCGCGTCGCTCATCGTCACACGCCAGAACGGACAGCCAAGGTGCGGGCACGCGGCGCCGACTGCGTTTGCAGGATGGCAAACGCGACTGGCAAAACCGGCCCGCAGGGTGCGCGACAAGGACGTCGCGAATAAATTAGCGGTTTCGCACCGGGTTGTGCGACGCTCCACAAGGCCAAGAGCCGCATCGCCGCCTATAAACATGCGCCTAGGGCAGCGCCAGCTGGTCGTCCAGCAGCCCGTGTGCGGACAACACATGTGCCAGCGCAATAGTGTGCTGCACGCCGAGTTTCTCGAACAGACGTTGCTTGTACGTCGAAACAGTCTTGGCGCTTAGATGCAGGCGATTGGCAACTTCGTTGACCGCGAGTCCGCGCGCCAGCATCAACGCCACTTCCAATTCGCGCGATGACAGCGATTCGAGGGGCGAACCGTCGCCATCGACAGACGCCAACGCCATTTCCCGCGCGATGGTGGCATCCAGGTAGCGCCCTCCCGACGCGACGGTATGCACCGCCTGAAGCAATTCTTCGGCCGGACAACCCTTGGTGAGGTAACCGAGTGCGCCGGATTGCAGCAGGCGCCGCGGGAACTGCGCGTCCTGCACGACAGTGAGGATCACGATATAGGTACGCAGGTCCGAGCGCTGCACGCGTTCTGTCAATTCGATGCCGCTCATGCCCGGCATGTGCACGTCGATCAGCGCCACATCCGGTTTCACCGCGCGAATCAGCCGCAACCCGTCTTCTGCGTTGCTGGCTTCGCCCACCACCTCGATGTCGGGTTGCCCGGAAAGAATCAGGCAAAACCCTGAGCGCACCAGCTCATGGTCATCGACCAGCACTACTCTAATCATGCGGCACTCCCCCGGATGCGCTCGCAACGCGCGGCACAACCCTAGACCGGCGAGCGGGTTGATTGCAAGCGCACCGCTGATCCCGGGAACCATCGCGGGACGGTCACGCACTTACAATGCATGGATGCACGCATGGACACGTCACGCGATCGCCACACTCGAAGCCGAAGCCGCGCGCTCGGCAGATACCCATCTGATTCGTCTGGATCTGCCGGCCTTTTCCAGCATCCCGCTGTACTTCAAGGACGAATCGGTGCATCCGACCGGCAGTCTCAAGCACCGGCTCGGACGTTCGCTGTTCCTTTACGCGATCTGCAACGGCTGGTTGAACCGCGATCGCCCCGTCATCGAGGCATCCAGCGGCAGCACCGCGATTTCCGAGGCGTATTTCGCACGTCTGCTGGCGCTCCCGTTCATCGCGGTGATGCCGCGACACACATCCAGACAGAAGATCGCGCAAATCGAATTCTTCGGCGGCATCTGCCACCTGATCGACGGCACCGACGTTTACGGCGCAGCGCAAAAGCTCGCGGACGAGCGCGGCGGACACTACATGGACCAGTTCACCTACGCCGAACGCGCCACCGACTGGCGCGGCAACAACAATATCGCCGAATCGATTTTCCGCCAGATGCGGCTCGAGCCAGATCCGGTGCCGCGCTGGATCGTGGTCAGCGCAGGTACCGGCGGCACCTCGGCGACGCTGGGGCGTTACATCCGTTACAACTGCGCACAGCATGATGAGAGAACTTCGCTGGCCGTGGTCGATCCCGAAAACTCGGTGTTTCTCGATTACTACAAGACCGGCGACCCTACACTGACGCTCGAACGCGGTTCCCGAATCGAGGGCATCGGGCGGCCACGCGTGGAGCCCTCTTTCCTGCCCAGCGTGATCGACCGCATGATCCGCGTCGCCGACGCGGATAACATGGCCGCGCTGCGCGTGCTGGAAAGATTACTCGGACGCCGTTGCGGCGGCTCAACGGGCACCAACTTCGTAGGCGCGCTGCAACTCATGTCAGAGATGAAGGCTGCCGGTGAGACCGGGCCAGTGGTCACGTTGATCTGCGACGGTGGCGAACGTTACTCCGGTACGTACTACAGCGACGAATGGTTGGCATCCTAGCACATCGATGTGGAAAGGGGCCGGACGAAACTGGCACGTCTCGCGAATACCGGCGGCGCCATCTAGCACGCAGCGGCGGAATCCGCGGGGCACCTCTCGAATTCCGCTTTGCTTCAACCGGGCCGCCCCTTCGCCCATCGTCGATCCCCAACCTTCCGGCACAATGCGCGCATGAAGTTTGCCGCGCGCCTTCCGCGTCATCCACTGCTGCAGACTCTGTTGCGCACCCAGCGCCGCGATGTGCCGTGGACGGTGGCGCTGCGCAACACCGCGGCGATCGTGTTGCCACTTGCGCTGGGCGCGGCCACGAACCACCTCGGCGTCGGTCTCGGCATTTCTGCCGGCGCATTGAACACCATGTACGCCGACCAGCCCGGACCGTACCGGTTGCGACTGCAACGCATGCTGCTGACCGCGCTTGCTGCCGCCGTCGCCGCGTTCGCTGGATCGGTCTTGGGACATTGGTCGGCGGCACTCCTCATTGCCCTCGCGGTTTGGGGTTTCGCCGCCGCGTTGCTGGTCGCGATCGGCCCGAACGCAACCCGGGCGGGCCTGATCGGCATGATCCTTCTGGTAGTGTTGGGCGCTGATCCGCAATCATTCGCACAGGCGATCGGTGTCGCCCTGCTGATCTTTGCGGGCGGAGTGTTGCAAACGCTGTTCGCGGTCGCCGCATGGCCGTTGCAGCGCTACCGGCCGGAGCGTTTCGCGCTGGCGCATGCGTTGCACGGACTTGCCGATACCGCGCGCGAGAACGTCGGCCATGGCGACGTGGACGCGATGGCGCCTTCCCTCAACGATCTGCAAGTGCTGCTCTTCGGCGAGGGGCGCGCGCGCGGTCGAGCGGTCGAAGCATTCCGGGTACTTGCCGAACTGGCCGAGCGCATGCGCATCGAATTGCTGGCGTTGGCCGACCTGCAATCGGCCTGTACGTCAGAGCCGCTTCGCGATGCGCTGCAATCTGTGCGGTTCGCCGCCGCCCGCGTGCTCGACACGCTGGCGCTAACATTGGAGCAGGCCGCGCCGCCGCGTGCACAGGCTGCACTGGCCGAATACGTTGCGACATCGGCCTCATTCGGGCAAGCCGATGAACTGAATCTCGCCGAACCCGCACTAGCGCCGATCGCCGCGGCACGCGTGCTGGCACTGGGTGGACAGTTGCGCGCTGCCGCGCGCAATGCCGATGCTGCCGGCAGTCGTGGTGAAATCCGCGCGCAACGCGGAGAGTTCCACCTTCCACCTGCGTTGCGCCCGGCCAATCCGCTGGAAACACTACGCGCCAATCTGCGTTTTTCCTCACCCGCATTTCGGCATGCGGTGCGATGCGGGGTGTGCCTCGCGATCGCGCTGGCGCTTTCCCACCTGTTGCCGCTGTCGCGCGGCTACTGGTTGCCGATGACCGTCGCAATCGTGCTGCGACCGGACTTCGGTGCCACCTGGCGAGTCGGCCTGCTGCGCGTGGCCGGTACACTGGGCGGACTGCTGCTCACCACCGCGTTGCTGCAATTCGCCGGATTCGGGAACTTCTGGGTCGCACTCACGCTGATGGCTGTTTTGTGCTTCGCCTACCGTGAACTGGCCACGGTACATTACGGCATCGCCGTTGTCTGCCTGACCGGACTCGTCGTGATCCTGCTGTCGTTCTACGGTATTCCACCGGAAACGGCCGTCCATGCGCGTGCCCTGGATACCGTACTCGGTAGCGCGCTGGCGCTGCTGGCCTACCTATTGTGGCCAACCTGGGAACGTGGCCGTGAGCGCGCGGTGTTGGCCGGAATGCTGGACGCCTACCGCGATTATCTGAGGGCCGTGTTGCACGGCGACCCGCGGGCGCGCCATGACACCCGTTCCGCCGCGCGCGCGGCGCGCAGTGGCGCGCAGTGGCGCGCAGGCATCTTTGGAGCGCCTGCGCCATGAACCATCCGCAAACGTGCAGCTCCAACGCGCGGAGGCACTGGTCGCGCAGTCCAGTCGCTTCATGCGCGCCGCGATGGCGTTGGAGGCCGCACGCACAGATGCCGATGCGGCACCGTTGCCTGCATCGCTGAACGATTTCGCCAACGGCTGCGAGGATGCGCTGCGCGATTGTGCGCAGGCTCTGATGGACGCACATGCACCAGTTGGCGATTGGCGGCTGCGCGAACGGCAGCTCACACTCGGCGCCCGGATCGGAGCGCAACATGAATTGCCAGCTGCGTATGCCGCCACCTTGCTCGATGCCAGCGATCGCATCGCCGACTCGATCGATTCAGTGGCGCATGTGCTTGCCCAGCCGCAAACGGCGCGGTCATCGCCGGGACGCGGGTTGGACTGGCCCCGGGCATGATCCGGGACAAGTCCAGCGTCGAGGCACCAGGATGAGGTTGGGCTCCGCGGGGCTCAGCCCAACCTGCCCGCTGCGCTTCGCTGATCTCCTTCCGCGCGGATGGCATGCGTTGTGACCAAGCGGAACGTGATCCATACCACACCTCAAACACGTTCCCGACCCATCCCTCACCCACCGCTCCCGGTTCCCCGCTAGCCTGCTCTTATACTTGCCAAATGTTGAAGATCGACACCCATTCGCACATCCTGCCACCGAATTGGCCGAATCTGGCCGAGAAATACGGCGATGCGCGGTTCCCGGTGATGGTGAATGCCGGCAACCACCATCGCATCTACAAGGATCGCAAGTTCTTCCGCGAGGTCTGGCAGAATTCTTTCGATCCCGAATTTCGCGCCGAGGAATGCCGGCGCCTTGGCGTGGATGTGCAGGTGATTTCGACCGTGCCGGTACTTTTTTCGTACTGGGCCAAGCCCAATCAGGCGCGTGAACTTCACCGTTTTCTCAACGAACACGCCGCGGAAACCTGCCGCAAGTACCCGCAGCGCTACGCCGGCATCGGCACGGTCCCGTTGCAATCGCCGCGCCTTGCGATCGAGGAAATGGAGCACTGCGTCGAGCAACTCGGTTTGCAGGGCGTGCAGATCGGCTCGCACGTCGGCGACCGGAACCTCGACGCGCCGGAGCTGTTCCCGTTCTTCGAGGCCGCCGCAGATCTCGGCGCCGCCATCCTGATCCATCCCTGGGACATGATGGGCAAGGACAGCATGCCGAAGTACTGGTTGCCATGGCTCGTCGGGATGCCTGCGGAACAGTCGCGCGCCGCGTGCTGCCTGGTCTTCGGGGGCGTGTTGGAACGCCTGCCGGGCCTGCGCGTCGCGTTCGCCCACGGTGGGGGTTCGTTTCCCTTCACGATCGGGCGCATCGAGCACGGCTTCCGGATGCGTCCGGACCTGGTCGCGGTCGACAACTCCCGCGAACCGCGTGAATACTTCCAGCGCCTGTTCTTCGATTCATGCGTGCACGATCCACAGGCGCTGCGCTATCTTCTCGACGTCGTCGGCGCCGAGCGGGTAATGCTGGGCACCGATTACCCGTTTCCGCTCGGCGAACAACAACCCGGCAGCGGTATCGAGGCGCTCGAACTCAGCGCCTCGCAACGCGCCCGCCTCTACCACGGTGCTGCGCTGGAGTGGCTGGGTTTGCCTGCACAACGATTCACCACCCCCATGGAGGTCCAATGAATCGCAACATCCGATCGATACTCATCCTGCTCGGCACCTGTGCGCTGTCGATCACACCGGCAGCATTCGCCGCCGACTATTCACTGGCAAGCGGTGCGGTGAAGTTTTCCGCACCGGACGCTTGGCCGATGCTGATGGAAAAACAGGACGGCCCGCGCCAATTCGTGGCCCTGCAGGTGAAGGATCCGTCCAACACCAACGCGCTCGCGCGCATCACGGTGACCACCGAACAGGTCGATGGCGTGCAGGGCTTCCAGCAGTTTCTCACCACCGGCACCACTCGGGCGCGCAAGTTGCCGGGATATATCGCCGACAAAACGCTCGGCGGCTCGTCCAGCCTGCGCTATACCGCGACGGAGAACCACGAGAAGAATGCGTATGCGGAAACCTATGCGTACCGCGCCAACCTTGCCATCCAGGTGCGCTGCATCCGCCCGGTCGATGCGCCCCCCGACTGGCGCAGCACTTTTGATGCAGGGTGCCAGTCGATCGTGACCGCAGTCGAACACTGATTTTGTGCGATCGTCCTTGATCGCCGCGTCCTCCAGCCATTGGATTTGCATGCCGAACGGCGGCCAAACAACACCAGAACAGCCATCACAGCCGCCATCCCTGACCTGACTTCCCACAACAGCCTCACCGACCGCAGCCGAGGGTCACTTCGATACCATGTCACAATTAGCCGACTTCCACGCGGACACAAGCTGGGCCCGCGCGCAGGACACCGCGGATCCGTTGCACGAATTACGCGACGAGTTCCTGATTCCACCGCACGCGCGAGGCGAGCAGACCTATCTGGTCGGCAATTCGCTGGGACTGCAACCGCGCGGCGTGAGGCAGGCGTTGCTGGACGAGTTGGACGACTGGGCCCGGCTTGGGGTGGAAGGCCACTTGCATGCGAGACACCCGTGGCTGCCCTACCACGCCGAAGTTCGCGACGGCTTCGCCGATGTGGTCGGCGCCGAACCCGCCGAGGTCGTCGCGATGAATTCGCTGACGGTGAACCTGCACCTGCTGCTGGTCAGCTTTTACCGCCCCACCAGCGAGCGACATGCCATCCTGATCGAACGCCACGCGTTTCCCTCCGACCGCGACCTCGCCGCCTCGCAGATACGCTTCCACGGTTACGACCCGCGCGAGGCGCTGATCGAACTCGATGGCGACGAGCCCGGTGGCGCGATCTCCATGCAGGCGATCGAACGCACGCTCGCCGAACATGGCAAGCGCATCGCGCTGGTGCTGCTTCCGGGTGTGCAATACCTGACCGGTCAGGCGTTCGACATTGCGGCGATCACGAAGCTCGCGCACGTGCACGGCTGCATCGCCGGTTTCGATTGCGCACACGCCGCGGGAAACATCGACTTGCATCTGCACGAAGGCGGCTGCGATTTCGCCGCGTGGTGCTCCTACAAATACCTCAATTCCGGCCCGGGCGCGGTCGCGGGCGCGTTCGTGCACGCGCGGCATGCACGTGCGAACCTGCCTCGCTTCGAAGGCTGGTGGGGCCGCAACGACGCCACACGGTTCGAGATGCGACCGGAATTCGACCCTGCACCCGGCGCCGAGGGCTGGCAGTTGTCCAACCCGCCGATCCTTGCACTGGCGCCGCTGCGGGTGTCGCTGGATCTATTCAAGCGCGCGGGCATCGCCAACCTGCGTACGAAATCGCAGCGCATGACCGCGTATCTCGCGTGGCTGATTGAAACGCAACTGGCCGACACCATGGAAATCCTTACACCCTCGCAACCCGAACGACGCGGCGCGCAACTCTCGCTTCGCGTGCGTGCCGGCCGCGATTCCGGCAAGGCGTTGTTCGCTCATCTGGTCGAACACGGCGTGCTTGGCGACTGGCGCGAGCCCGATGTGATGCGCATAGCGCCGGCGCCGCTCTACAACACCTTCGCCGATTGCCTGCGCTTCGCCGAAGTGGCGCGTACGTGGCACGCGACCCGGTGAACGCATGACCGTGAACGCATACCCTCCCGTCACCATCATCGGCGCCGGCCTGGTCGGCTCGCTGCTGGCGACTCTGCTGGCGCAGCGCGGGTTCGCGGTCGAGGTATTCGAGCGCCGGCCCGATCCGCGCATGCGTGGCTTCCTCGGCGGACGATCCATCAACCTTGCCTTGGCCGAACGCGGACTCGCCGCGCTGCGCGCGGCGGGGCTGGCCGACGCGGTACTTGCACAGGCCGTGATGATGCGCGGGCGCATGGTCCATTCGCTGGATGGCGCGACCAATCTGCAACGCTACGGGCTAAACGATTCCGAAGTTATCCGTTCTGTCTCGCGCGGTGGCTTGAACGTCCTGCTGCTCGATACAGCCGAACGCGCCGGCGCGCACTTGCATTTCGATGCGGCGCTGGCCGATGTCGATTTCACTGCGGGCAGTATCACGCTGACCGGCACCACCGGTGCGGCACGGAAGCACCAGGCTGGGCTGCTGCTGGGCTGCGATGGCGCAGGTTCGGCCTTGCGCGCGGCGATGGAACGCGAAATAGTTCTCGGCGAACGCATCAAGCCGCTTGGACATGGTTACAAGGAACTCGAAATCCCTTCTCCGGGCAATGACAGCTTTGCCATCGAGCCCAACGCCCTGCACATCTGGCCACGCGGCCATTACATGTGCATCGCGCTGCCCAATACCGAAGGCAACTTCACGGTTACGCTGTTCCTGCCGAACGATGGGCCGTACCCGAGCTTGGCGACTGTGCACGATGGAAAAGCTGCGCGCGCATTCTTCGCCGAGCAATTCGCCGACGCACTGGCGTTGATGCCGACCTTCGACCAAGACTGGAACGCGCACCCGGTCGGGCAACTGGCAACGCTGTATCTCGATCGCTGGCATCTCGACGCGCGCGCGGTGTTGCTCGGTGATGCGGCGCACGCGGTGGTGCCGTTCCATGGGCAGGGCATGAATGCGGGGTTCGAGGACGCCGCCGAACTGGCCGCGCTGCTGGCCGCACAGCAGGGTGACCCCAGGGCCGTGTTCGCGGAGTTCGAGGCCCGGCGCAAACCCAACGCCGATGCGATCGCCACGATGTCGCTTGCGAACTACACCGAGATGCGCGACGGTGTCGCCGATCCGCATTATCTTTTGAAACGCGAACTCGCGGCAGCGCTGACCGAACGGGCACCCGCTCGTTTCATGTCGCGTTACCGGATGGTCAGCTTCACCACGCTACCCTACGCGATCTGCATTGCGCGCGAACGCCAGCAGGCAGAGTTGATGGAATCCGTCCTGGCAGGGCACGATAGCCTCGACGGGATCGACCTCGACGCGACTGCGGCAAGGGTGCGCGCAATCCTCCCACCCCTACCTTCAGGTGTCTGACCGCATGCCCCTGCCCGAATCGATCCGGCGTGCCTGGACCGAAACCGAGTACCGCGTGCGTACTCCTTACGGCGGCTACGCAAGCATCTGGTGCGGCGCGACACTTCCGACGCCGCTGCTGGCGTTGCTGCGGCGTGCCGACGATCCATGGGGTTACATCACGGCCTGGAATCCTGCCGGCGTGCGGCTACCGCTTGCAACCAACCGGATCCGCCAGCATCGATTGCGCGACGAACTCAAGGGCGATAGCCATCGATACTTCTTCGGCATCGGCGTCGGTCCCAACGAATGGCGCGAGCCCAGCCTGTTCGTACCCGGCATGACGTACGCGCAGATCGACGCCATGTCGCGCAGATTCTGCCAGCTCGGGGTGGTACGCGGAATCGGCACCGGGCCAGCGGAATTGCACGAACTGGTGTGAGCCCGGCCGGATGCCGGTCGTGGACAGTACCGGCGCCGCCCACGACAATGTGCGGCTGCGACCATGAAACTCCCGTCCGCCACTCTCGTGCCATTTATTTCGGCGCAGCGTCTTGCGTTTTCACGCAATGACGAACCCGTATTCGGGCCACTGGATTTCACTGTGGCCCGCGGCGAGACCTTGTTGGTCGAAGGCGACAACGGGTCCGGCAAGACCACCCTACTGCGCGTCCTGGCGGGAATGCTGCCGCCAGGAGTGGGAGAAATCCGTTTCGATGGCGTCCTCGCATCGCGCGACAGCCGTAACGGACGCGTACTGTTGCTGGGGCACCGGTTGGGCATGAACGGATCGTTGAGCGCGCGCGAAAACCTGGATTTCCTGTCAGGCCTCTATGGGACGCGCGATGGCGCCACGGCCGAATCGGTACTTGCCGATGTCGGGATTGGCGGGTGGATCGACGAACCGCTGCGGACTCTGTCCGCAGGACAGAAAAAGCGTGTCGGGTTGGCGCGCTTGTCGTTGCTGCCGGGCGATCTGTGGCTGCTGGATGAACCTTACGCGAACCTCGATCGCCATGGCATCGAGCTCGTCAACGCGCGGATCGCCAATCACTGCGCGCGTGGCGGCGCGGCACTGGTCACCAGCCACGGCGCGGTGCGTTTTGCCGATCCGAACGCTCGCCACGTGCGCTTGTCCTCGTGAGGACTGCGATGACGCACGAGCCCTCCACGCTCATGCCTGCGTCCCGGACCGACACGATACCGGCGAATCGCGCCGCTTCTCGATCGTCGAGCGCATGGCGCGCCTGCCGGGCGCTGCTGCGACGGGATTTCCTGCTTGCATGGAAACGTCGCGGCGAGTCGTTTTTGCCGCTGCTGTACGCGGTAATCGTGACCGCGCTGTTCCCGTTCGCACTCGGCCCCGATCCGCAATTGCTGAGCCGGATCGCAGGCGGTGTGCTACTGGTGATCGTGGTGCTGGCGATGCTGCCGGCGCTGGAATCGATGTTCCGCAGCGACCTTGAGGACGGTACCCTGGAGCAATGGCTGCTCGCGCCGCAGCCCCTGGCACTGTTGGCCTTGACCCGCGTCATCGCGCACTGGCTGACCACCGTCTTACCCTTGATCATCGTGATGCCGCTGCTTGGAGCCCTGCTCGATTTACCCGCCAATGTCCTGCGGGTCCTGATACTTGCGTTGCTGCTGGCGACGCCGCTACTGGCGCTGCTTGGCGCGGTGCTGTCGGCATTGGCTGCGGGCGCGCGCCGCTCTGGTATCCTGCTCGCCTTGATGTTGTTGCCGCTGGCCGTTCCGGTGGTGATTTTCGCCGCGGGCGCCATCGCCGCAGCGCAGTCCGGCATGCCGTACCTGGCTCCACTGTCGTGGCTGGCCGCTGGACTGGTGTTGGCGATCGTGCTCGCGCCGCTCGCGTGCGCGGCGGCCTTGCGAATCGCAGTTGAAGCGTGACATGTCCCGTTCGTACCTGCCCCATTGGATGCATCGGCTCGGCTCGCCGCCGACCTTCTACCGTTTCGCTGGCGCGCTGCGCCCGTGGCTGATGGCCGCTGCGCTGGTAGCTGGCGCGATTGGCCTGTACGGTGGTCTGGTACTGGCACCGCCCGATTACCAACAAGGCGACGCGTATCGAATCATCTTCATCCACGTGCCGAGCGCATGGATGAGTCTGTTCATCTACGCCGGTATGGCGGTCGCGGGGCTGATCGCGCTGGTCTGGCGGATCAAGCTTGCCGAGGTGATCGCGATGGAGTGCGCGCCGATCGGTGCAGCGTTCACCCTTATCACTCTGGTCACGGGGTCGTTGTGGGGCAAGCCGATGTGGGGTACCTGGTGGACCTGGGGGGCGCGCCTCACCTCCGAACTGGTACTGTTTTTCCTGTACCTCGGCGTGATCGGGCTCTACAACGCATTCGAGGACCGGCGCCGGGGTGCGCGCGCCGCCTCGCTGCTGGCACTGGTCGGCATCGTGAACCTTCCGATAGTCCATTATTCGGTGGTGTGGTGGAACACCTTGCACCAAGGTCAGACCGTGAATCTGTTCGGGCATTCCTCGATCGCGCCATCGATGCTGTGGCCGCTGCTGGTAATGGCACTGGCGACGCACTTGTATTTCTTCGCAAGCATCCTGGGCCGCGCCCGCACCGATCTTTTATCGATGGAAAGCGGCAAGCAGTGGGTGCGCGAACTGGTTTTGGAGAAATCTGGTGCATGAATTCCTCGCCATGGGCGGTTACGCCATGTACGTGTGGCCTGCCTACGCAGTGTTCTTCATCGTGCTCACGTGGGACTGGCTGGTGCCCGCGTTCCGGAGGCGCAGGCTGACACGCGAATTGCGCGGCCGTATCGCGCGCGAAGGCACACGCAATACGCGAATCCCGCGTGTGGAGGCCTCGGCATGAACCCGGTGCGCAGACGCCGTCTGATCATCACCTTGGTGATTCTGGGCGCAGTCGCGATCGCCACGGGCCTTTCCGTGTTCGCGCTGCAACAGAATATGACCTATCTGTATTCGCCGAGCGAGGTCGACGCCGGCAGATCCCCGCACAGCGGACGATTCCGACTGGGTGGCATCGTCGAGGAAGGCAGTATCCACCGGGTACCGGACACGCTCACCACCGACTTCGTGATCACGGATCGCTTCCAGAGCATCCCGGTGAAATACACAGGCATCCTGCCCGACCTGTTCCGGGTCGGCCAGAGCACCATCACCACGGGCAGCATGGTCGATGGCACCTTCATCGCAACCAAGGTGCTGGCCAAGCACGACGCCACCTACATGCCACCACAGGTTGCGCAGGCGATCGCCAAGGCCAAAGCCATGCATCGCATTCCTGCGGATGCCCAGGCTGGAGGCACACCGTGAATCCGGAGCTCGGCCAGATCGCACTGATCCTTGCACTGCTGCTGTCTGCGCTGCAATGCCTGTTGCCGATTATCGGCGCATGGCGTGGCAGCAAGTCGCTGATGGCGACCGCGCCGACGCTCGCGATCGGACAATGCGTGTTCATTGCGCTGGCATTCGGCATCCTCGCGTGGTCGTTCTGGGTCAACGATTTCTCGGTCGCCTACGTCGCGCAAAACTCGAACCTTGCGCTGCCTTGGTACTACAGGCTTTCCGCGGTATGGGGCGCGCACGAGGGTTCGCTGCTGCTGTGGATGCTGATCCTGAACCTGTGGACGATCGCGATCGTCGCGTTCGGCAGCAAATTGCCCGAAGCATTCTTCTCTCGCGTGATCGGCGTGCTCGGTTTCGTCGCGTTCGGATTCCTGTTGTACATGGTGTCGACGTCCAACCCGTTCACGCGGCTGCTACCGGCGCCGACGAATGGCGCGGACCTGAACCCGGTACTGCAGGACCCCGGGCTGGTGTTCCATCCTCCGTTGCTCTACATGGGCTACGTCGGTTTCAGCGTCGCCTTCGCATTCGCGATCGCGTCGCTGCTGGGTGGGGAGCTGAAGTCCACATGGGTTCGCTGGTCGCGCCCGTGGACCAATGCCGCGTGGGGCTTCCTGACCGTCGGCATCGTCGCCGGCAGTGCATGGGCTTACTACGAACTCGGCTGGGGTGGCTGGTGGTTCTGGGATCCTGTCGAGAACGCATCGTTCATGCCCTGGCTCATCGGAGCCGCGTTGATCCACGCGCAGGCCATCACCGACAAGCGCGACGGACTGCGCGCGTGGACGTTGCTGCTGTCGATCTTCGCATTCGCGTTCTCGCTGCTCGGCACCTTCCTCGTCCGCTCGGGATTGCTGACCAGCGTGCATGCGTTCGCGTTCGCGCCCTCGCGCGGCGTGTTCATCCTCGTGTACCTCGCGGTCGTGGTTGGCGGTTCGCTGCTGCTCTACGCGTTGCGCGCGCCGCGAGTCACCGGCGGCAAGTCATTCGCGCTGGCCTCGCGCGAAACCATGATGCTGATCGGCAACCTGATGCTCACTGTTGCCTGCGCCATGGTGATGCTCGGCACCTTGTATCCGCTGGTCGGCGAAGCCCTCAATATCGGGCGCATTTCGGTCGGGCCGCCCTACTTCGGCCCGATGTTCCTGCTGCTGATGACGCCGCTGGTGTTGGCGCTGCCATTCGGGCCGTTGTCGCGCTGGGGCAAGGCCGACCTGAAGGTCTGGAAGCGGGCGTTGATCCGTATCGTCGCGCTCGCGGTTGCGGCTGGCATCGTCGGCTTCATCCTCGGCGCGCGCACTTTCTACGAGCTGCTTGGCATTACTGCCGCAACTTGGGTGATCGCCGGGATCGCGATGTTTGCGATCAAGCGCTGGCGCGAGGCACCGCGCGGCAAACGCTATCCGTTCGAGATGCTGGGGATGATGCTGGCGCACTTCGGCATCGGCGTGTTCATCGCGGGCGCGATCCTGACCCGCTCGATGAGCGTGGAGCAGGACGTCAGCATGAAGCCGGGCGCGAGCGTCGACGTCGGCGCCTACGATTTCCACTTCAACGGTGTCACCGAAACGCAAGGGCCAAACTACCGCGCGCAACAGGGCACGGTGGTGATTACCCGCAACGGCAAGCAAATCGTGACACTGCATCCGCAGAAGCGGACATATTCGGGTGGGCAAGTGCAAACCGAAGCCGCGATCCAGGCGGGCGTATTCCGCGATTTGTATGTTTCGCTGGGTGATGCCATCGGCGACTTTGATTTTTAGCTGCGCGTGTACTAG
>JBOHYR010000144.1:0-16782 GCA_050737995.1 Rhodanobacteraceae bacterium | reverse complement strand
CGCCGGCGCTAAGATGCGCCGGCGCGTCTGCATTCGCCGACACGGGAAAGGGGAGACGGTCAGGGCATGCCCAAACCTGGTTTCCTTCAGGAGCTGAAGCGCCACCACGTGTTTCGCGTGGCGGCGGCCTACGCCGTGGTCGGCTGGTTGATCATCCAGGTCGTCGCAATCGTTTTCCCCTTGTTGCAGTTCCCGGAATGGGTGGCGCGCCTCATCGTCGTGATCGTGCTCGCCGGTTTCCCGGTCGCACTGGTGGTGGCGTGGGCGTTCCAGGCCCCTCGCGACGATGCGCACACGTCGCAAAGCACGCGACGCCGTTCGTTGCGGATGGGCGTCGCGCTCGGCGCTGCGGGCTTACTGGTCGCGGTAATCGTGGGTGGCCTGTGGTGGTATCTGGTACCTGTCGCACATAAACATCACCACATCGGGTCGCGGGTCGCCGTTCAATCGAATGGATCGTTGGAAGCTCCTCCAACTCGCACCACTACATCGAAATCGCTGCCTGCGGCGCCAGTCAACCAGAAATCCATCGCGGTGTTGCCGCTGGTCAACATCGGCGGCAATCCAGATGAGCGCTACCTCGGCGAAGGCATCAGCGAGGAATTGCTCAATGCGCTGTCGCGTATCGCCGGGTTGGAGGTGATAGGGCGCACTTCGTCGTTTCGTTTCCGCAACAGCGATCTCGGAGCCAAAGAGATTGGACGCACGCTGGGGGTACGGAACCTCCTGTCCGGCACCGTACAGCGTTCCGGCAACGAGCTGCGTATCGACATCGAGCTGGATGATACGGTCACCGGCGTGGAATTGTGGTCGCAGCAATATGACCAGAAGATGGGAAACCTGTTCGCGCTCGAGGACAAGATTTCCGACGCCGTCGTTTCGGCGCTGCAAGTGAAGCTGGGCGACATCGACGCCCGCAACCTGGTGTTCGCGGGTACCGCCAATCCACAGGCGCACGATCTGTACCTGCAGGCGACACGCTTGTCGTGGCATACCGACGAGGCCAGCCTCGAGCAGGCGTTGGTGCTGTTCAACCAGGCGGTCGCGGAAGATCCGAACTACGCAGCCGCGTGGGCGGGCATGGCGCGCGCGTACGTGTACCTCGCCGACGTGTATCGCGCGCCGCTGGACGTGCTTCCGGCGATGCGCGGTGCGGCCGGGAAAGCCGTGGCGTTGAACCCGAAACTCGCGGAAGGGCATCTGCAGCTCGGGTATATAGCGATGAGTTACGAATGGGATTTTCCCACCGCTAAGAAGGAGCTGGAGCTTGCGGTGAAGCTGCGACCGAGCCTGGCCGAAGCACACGCGATACTGGGGCTCTACCTGTTGCGGGTCGGCAAGGATCCTTCCGCGGCGCGCGCCGAGTTGCAGACAGCACGAAAACTGGATCCATTGAACCCATGGTATCCACGCTGGCAGATGTTCGCGGCGATTGCGCAACGCGACGAGCCGGACGCCATGCAATTGGCGCAGCGTGTGGAGAAGTTGGACCCGAATTTTGCCTACAACGGTGATGCGGTGGCATTGGTCGATTCCGCCTTCGGCCACTGGCAGGCATGCGTGAACCATTACAAGAGCGGGCGGGCGACGGTCAGTCGATCCAGCCCGCAGCTGGCGATCTGTCAGGCGCATGTTGGCGACGAGGCACCGGCGCGTGCCGTCGCGGCGGCCCTGGAAGCCGATGCCAAGCGCCACTATGTCGATCGCGCTTATATCGCTGCGATCTACGCCGCGCTGGGAGACAAGGATCTTGCGATGGCCGAACTCGACCGGGCATACCGGGATCATTCCGTGCACATGGTGAGCCTGTGGCTGGACTCGTGGTTTCGCCCGTTGCATGGCGATCCGCGCTTCCAGGCGCTGGTTGCGCGCATCCGGTCGGGTACGCAACCAGCCGCGCCTGCGACGTCGAGCGACAGTGGCAGGTAATCGGAAACGCCACGGTCGACTCCCCGGCAAGCTTTGCTTCGGCGGGCAGCCTCGCCAACTGGTGATCCCGATAGATTGCCGTGGGATGCCCCCGTGGGTTTTTGCCGGGCAGCCGGATCTGCGCCGACACGCCCCTGAGTTGCTATGCTTGCGTTTCGGCGGTTAATACGGCCGCGTTGGCCGACGCCATTGCGTTGGCTCGATGGCGCTGCGCGCAGTGCGCGTTCGGACGCCGGTTGTTTGGTGAGCGCCGGATACGCGAAGCCGACAACAGGATTGCTGTTCTGAAGTTGGCGCAGGATACCCTTGGCATGGCGAAGTCAGGCTGGTTGCGCGAATTGCGTCGACGGCACGTATTCCGCGTCGCGGTGGCTTACGCAGTGGTCGGCTGGTTGCTGGTGCAGGTCGCGACCCAGGTGTTTCCGTTTTTCCACATCCCCGACTGGTCGGTGCGTTTGCTGGTGCTGCTGGTTTTGGCAGGGTTCCCGGTGGCGATCGTGCTGGCATGGGCCTTCGATGCCACGCCGCACGGCATCGTGAGAACCGAGTCCGAGGGTCAGCCAGTGCTGCGGCGTGGTTCCCACGGCACGCTGACGGTAGGCTTGATCGGGGCCGCGGTGGCGATTGTCATTGGCGCCGGTTACTTGTGGTGGCATCGGGGATCCCAGGTCGCACAGCTGCCGCAAGTCGCCGTGAGTCAATCCAAACCCGTTGCGACCGCCTCCGGGGCTTCGTCAATCGCGAAAAGCACTGCGGCCGCCGCCGCCGCGAATCTGTCGCTGCCGCAGACGATGGCGGGTCTGATCCCCGTCGAGCCGAAATCCATCGCCGTGCTGCCGTTCGAAAACATGAGCGCGGACCCCGACAACAAGTACTTCGCCGAGGGCATGCAGGACATGATCCTGACCAAGCTTGCGGACATCGGCGATTTGAAGGTGATCTCGCGTACCTCGACGGAAAAATATGCCAGTCGCCCCGACAATCTGAAAAACGTCGCGCGGCAACTGGCGGTCGCGAATATCCTCGAAGGGAGCGTGCAGAAAGTCGGCAATCAGGTGCTGATCAATGTGCAGCTGATCGACGCGCAAACCGATGACCACCTCTGGGCGCATGCGTACACGCGCACGCTCGACAACGTATTCGGCGTGGAAGGCGAGGTGGCGCAGCAGGTCGCGCAGTCGTTGCACGCCACCCTGACCGAACGCGAACAACAGGCGCTCGCGGCCAAGCCGACGCAGAACGTGGATGCCTGGAATGCGTATCTGCACGGTCTGGCTTCCAGCCTTGGCGCGGGCGGCACGGCAGAGGACTACCAGCGCACCGCCGGCTTCTTTGGCGAGGCGGTGCAGCGCGATCCGGATTTCGCGCTGGCGTGGGCGCGCCTGTCCGAGGTCGACAGCACCATTTATCAACGGCATTTTGATCGCAGCAAAGCTCGTGCGGCCGCGGCGAAGCAGGCGGCCGATACCGCGCTGAAACTGGCGCCTGACAGTGGCGAGGCGTGGCTTGCGCGTGGCATGTATCTTGCCCGCGTGGAAGCCAATTACGTGGCGGCGGTCAAGGCTTTCACGCAGGCGCGCCAACGTTTGCCGAACAGTGGCGAAGTGTTGGCCGCCTTCTCCGATGTCGAGGCACGCCAGGGCCAATGGGGTCAGGCGATCGAAAACATCGACATGACCTCCGTAGTCGATCCGCGAAACGCACGCCTGTTGTTGCAGCACGTGCGCCTGCATGCGATGCGACGCGAGTTTCCCGACGCGTCGGCGGTGCTGCGACATGCGCTGGCGATCGCGCCAGGCGACACCTCGCTGATCGCCTGCGGCGCGTCGATCGCACAAGCATTGGGGCAACTGGACGGCGCGCGAACCTTGCTCGCGCCACTGCCGTTGCAACCGGACGATCCATCGGTCTTCGAAACGCGGATCATGCAGTGGCTGTACGAGCATCAATATGCGTCGGCGATCCAGGCACTGCGAACCGCGTTGAACCGGTCGCAGCCGTCGCTCGGCAGCGACGTTGGAGATTACTGGTATCTGCTGGGCTTCTCGCAGCGTCTTGCCGGCGACGCGGCCGGCGCACGTTCAACGTGGCTGACGGCAAAGGAAAAACTCGAAGCCATCCAGCAGGCAGCACCTGATGTGCCGGGCATTGCCGCCGATCTCGGCTTGGTCGAGGCTGGTCTTGGCGATACGGCCAAGGCGCTGGCGCAGGGCGAACGTGCCATGCAATTGCAGCCCGCGTCGGCGGACAGGACACTCGGCCCGGCTTGGCAGGAGCAACGCGCGCGAATCGAGGCGCAGACGGGTGAGAAGGATCGCGCGATTGCCGATTTGCGACACCTGCTGCAAACGCCTTACCGCAGCGCTTTCTACGGCACCGCGATCACGCCCTCGCTGTTGCGTCAGGACCCGACGTGGGATCCGCTGCGCAGCGATCCGCGCTTCCAGGCGCTGCTGAAGGAATTCCACGACATCAAGCCCATGGGCGCCCCCATGGCGACGGCTCCCGGCTGAATTTTTCGCGTGTTGGAAACGATGCAGGCTGGCTCGGCAAGTAATGGCGTCCATACTCTACGGAATTCGCGCGACGCATCCGCTGGCCGGCGCGGGTATTCGGCACCGCTGGTGCGTTATTAACAGACGCGAATCCTGGGCGCGATAGTTGTCGGATCGGTTAAAATCGCAGTTTTTGCCGGAGGCCGCATGAGCGAATCCTTTTCAGCGGGTGCGCGGTTCCGCGCCGCGCTGGCCACCGAATCGCCGCTGCAAGTCGTCGGTGCGATCACCGCGTACGCCGGATTGATGGCGCGCCGCGTGGGTTACAAGGCGCTGTATCTATCCGGCGGCGGCGTGGCGGCCAACTCGCTGGGCATGCCGGACCTCGGCATCAGCACCATGGAAGACGTGCTGACCGACGCGCGCCGCATCGTCGAGGCCACGCGGTTGCCGCTGCTGGCGGACATCGACACTGGCTGGGGCGGTGCCTTCAACATCGCGCGCACGATCCGCTCCTTCGAGCGTGTCGGCGTCGCCGCCGTGCACATGGAAGACCAGGTCGGCCAGAAACGTTGTGGCCACCGCCCCGGCAAGGAAGTGGTGCGGAAAGAGGAAATGGTCGATCGAGTCAAGGCTGCGGTGGATGCGAGGACCGACCGCGAATTCGTGATCATGGCGCGCACCGATGCTGCCGCGGTGGAGGGCATCGACGCCGCGATCGAGCGTGCGATCGCTTACGTCGAAGCCGGTGCCGACATGATCTTTCCAGAGGCGATGAAGACGCTGGATGATTACCGCAAGTTCAAGGCGGCGGTGAAAGTGCCGATCCTCGCCAACCTCACCGAATTCGGTTCGACACCGTTTTTCACCGTCGATGAGTTGCGTTCCGCCAACGTGGATATCGCGCTGTATTGTTGCGGCGCCTATCGCGCGATGAACAAGGCCGCACTGAACTTCTACGAGACCGTGCGCCGCGACGGCACGCAGAAGTCCGTGGTGTCCGCAATGCAGACGCGCGAGGAATTGTACGATTTTCTCGGTTACCACGACTACGAAGACAAGCTTGACGAATTGTTTGCCGGCGGGCGGAAGGATTGAATGGAAATGCCGGAATCGTCACAAGACCCCAACGAACCAATGCCGCTTGCGAGTGAACGGCGAATGGTTCGCTGGGATGCAATCGCGGCGATCATCGCCTCGTTCATCGGGTTGCTTGCGCTGATCGTTGCCGGCTACACGGCCTACATCGAGCGTCAGCAGGTGCGTGCGCAAGTGTGGCCGTATCTGCAGATGGGCAAGAGCGACGCGCAAGGACAGTACGAATTCGTCGCGGTCAACAAGGGAATGGGCCCCGTCATTGTGAAAAGCGTGCAGGTGCTCGTTTCGGGCACTCCCGTACGGAATTGGAACAAGTTGGAGCACTTGCTGGGCTTCCATCCGAAGGGCGGGCAAGTGACAAGCACGCTCAACGGATTGGTACTTGCGCCGGGCGACAAGATTCGCTGGATCGCTTTCAAAAATGCCGACGACGTCGATGCTTTAATCGAAGGCTGGTCGAGATTTCACGTGCAGGCACGCGTGTGTTATGCCTCGACGCTTGGCGAAGCCTGGCTCACGGTTTACCAAATGGGTCCCTTGGCAAGCCCCCGACCAGTATCGAATTGCGGCGAGATTCCTGCCGAAGCGCAGTTTTCAAATTGAATCACCTCGGCGGTGGTTTGCAACCGCGCCTCTGTTTCCATATGAGTGGAGTGAAGCGATGAGTGACGACGTACAGATTCTTCCCAAGGCCAAGAAATCCGTGGCGCTGTCCGGCGTCGCCGCCGGCAACACCGCGCTATGCACGGTCGGGCGCAGCGGCAATGATTTGCACTACCGCGGCTACGACATCGAGGACCTGGCAACCAAGGCCACTTTCGAGGAAATCGCGCACTTGCTGGTGCATGAGCACCTTCCGACCTGGGCCGAATTGAACGCGTACCGCGCGAAGCTGCAGCGCCTGCGCGGCCTGCCGCAGCCGGTGAAGGTGGCCCTGGAATTGCTGCCGGCGTCCACACATCCGATGGACGTGATGCGCACGGGTTGCTCGGTGCTCGGTACGGCGTTGCCGGAAGCGCACGACCACAACGTTACCGGTGCGCGTGATATTGCCGACCGGATGATGGCGAGTTTTGGCTCGATGCTGCTGTACTGGTACCACTTTTCGCATAATGGCCGCCGGATCGAGGTCGAGACCGACGAAGTGACCATCGCAGCGCATTTCCTGCACCTGCTGCATGGCAAGCCGCCCAGCGAGCTGCACGCCAATGCGCTGGACAAGTCGCTGGTCCTGTATGCCGAGCACGAATTCAATGCCTCGACCTTTGCCGCGCGCGTGATCGCGGGCACCGGCTCGGACATGTATTCGGCGATCACCGGTGCCATTGGCGCGTTGCGCGGACCCAAGCACGGCGGCGCCAACGAGGTGGCGATGGAAATTATCAGTCGCTACCGCAGCGCGGACGATGCCGACGCCGATATCCGGCAGCGAGTCGTCAACAAGGAGATCGTGATCGGCTTCGGCCATCCGGTCTATACCATCGGCGATCCGCGCAACCCCATCATCAAGGAAATCTCGCGCAAGCTCTGCACCGACGGCGGCAACCCACGCCTGTTCGAGGTGTCCGAGCGAATCGAGAACGTGATGATGGAACTCAAGAAGATGTTCCCGAACCTCGACTGGTACTCGGCAAGCGTTTATCACATGCTGGGCGTGCCGACTGCTATGTTCACGCCGCTGTTCGTGATTTCTCGCACCTCGGGTTGGAGCGCGCACGTGATCGAGCAACGCCAGGACGGCAAGATCATTCGCCCGAGCGCGAATTACACCGGGCCGGAAGACCAGACCTTCGTGCCCATCGAGAAACGCTGAAATCAGGGGTCAGTCGGCGTCCGACAAAATCTTCTCGTCGTTCCGGACGCGGCATATCCGCGATCCGACTACGGTTGCAGAACCGCAACCGCGAACGCCGAAGGCAGCCCCAGAGGCGAGCGCCATGGATGGCGCGAGTCAATCCATTTTGATATTGGTTTCCTCTCGACAGCAAGAATGGATTCCGGTTTCAGCCCTTCGCGCTACCCCGGAATGACGAGAGGGTGTCGCGATTTTTGGTGGCACCAGAACGGCAGCTCGGCTGATCAAGTCGCCTGCGCCTGATCGAGCCGCTCCGCCTTCAGCGCTTTCTGCACGCTGGCGTCGGCGCGCATCCGTTGCTCGAACTGCTTGAGGTTGTCGAGACCCGACAGGTCCACCTTGACGCCCTTGGCCCAACGCAACAACACAAACAGATACGGATCGGCAATCGAACGCGTGCCGGCCAGCCAATCGTGCTTGCCGAGCTGCTGGTCCATGAGTTCGAAATAGACACGCAACCGCTGGCGTGCGTTGTCCTTGGTCTTCTCGATCATGTCCTGGTCGTCCAGGAAGCTGGTGGAGCCGAACAGCGGCTTGAACGCGGGGTGCATGTCGGAGTTGATCACGGAAAGCCAGCGGTTGACCTCGGCGCGGCCACGTGGGGTGCCGTCGCCCCCGAGCTTGGATTCCGGATATTTGTCAGCGAGGTAATTGAGAATCGCCGCATTTTCAAAGAGTACCCAGCCGTCGTCTTCTTCCAACGTGGGAACCTGGCCATTGGGATTGAGCTTGCGGAATTCCGGCTTGGACAAATCGTCCTTCTGCATGAGCTGGACGGTATATGGTTTGCCGATCCACTCGAGCACGATATGAGTGGCCAGCGCACATGAACCGGAAAAGCTGTAGAGCTTCATCGAAATCTCCTTGGATGAAAGACTCCATCGATATGTGCGCCGCGAGTGACCGAATCAAGCCACCTCGTCATGCACGCCGTGTCTGCCAGATGTGGCGACGAAGCGTGTCGTCGACAGGCCGTGCCTACAACGTCGCTGCCAGCATCGTGCCTTGCGCAATCGCACGGACGGCGTCGAGCTCGGCAGCGACATCGGCGCCGCCGATCACGTGAACCGCGACGCTGCATGCCCGCAGATCATCGGCGAGTGTGCGGTTGGGTTCCTGACCCGCACAGATGATGACGCTGTCCACGACCAGTATCTGCGACTTGCCGTCCAGCGTGATGTGCAAGCCGGCATCGTCGATCTTGTCGTACGTAACGCCACCCAGCATCTTGACGCCCTTGGCCTTGAGTGCCGCTCGATGCACCCAGCCGGTGGTCTTGTTGAGGCGTCTTCCCGGTCGTCCGGCGGTCCGTTGCAGCAACCAGACCTCGCGCGGTGACGGTTCGGTCGCCGGCTTGTCGAGTCCGCCGCGTTGTTCGAGGCTGGTGTCGATGCCCCATTCGCTGGCCCAGCGTCCGATATCGGTGGTAGGGGAAGGCGCATCCTGGGTGAGGAATTCGGCAACGTCGAATCCGATGCCGCCGGCGCCGATGATCGCGACGCATCTGCCGAGAGGTTTGTCACGGGTGATGGCGTCGTGATAGCCGAGCACCATCGGATGATCCTGACCGGGGATGTGTGGGTTGCGCGGGTTGACGCCAGTAGCAACAATCACCGCGTCGTAGCCGGCCGCCTGCAACGCTGCTGCCTCGGCCCGCGTGCCCAGATGGACCCTGACGTCGTGTTGCGACAGCAGGTTGCCCCAGTAGCGCATCGGCTCGGCATATTCCTCCTTGCCGGGGATCCTCTTGGCGAGATTGAACTGACCGCCGATTTCATGCGACTGCTCGTATAACGTCACCGCATGACCGCGTTGTGCCAGTGTGGTCGCGCAGGCAAGCCCGGCGGGACCCGCGCCGATCACCGCAAAACGTTTCTTCTGCGCGATCGGTGCATCGACGAGCGGGGTTTCGTAACACGCGCGCGGATTCATCAGACATGATGCGCGCCTGTTCTCGAACACATGATCGAGGCATGCCTGATTGCACGCGATGCACGGATTGATCAGTGCCGCGCTGTCGTTACGCGCCTTGTTCACCCATTCCGGGTCGGCCAGCAGCGGGCGCGCCATCGACACCATATCGGCGTCGCCACGCGCCAGCACGTCCTCTGCAATCTGCGGCATGTTGATACGGTTGGTCGTGATCAGCGGAATCCCGACCGACTCCTTCATGCGTCGCGTGACCCAGGTGAAGGCCGCGCGTGGCACGCTGGTCACGATGGTCGGGATGCGCGCTTCGTGCCAACCGATGCCGGTGTTGATGAGCGTTGCGCCTGCCGTCTCGATTCGCTTCGCGAGCGTGACGATTTCGTCCCACGCCTGCGCGCGATCAACGAGGTCCAGCATCGACAGCCGGTAAATGACGATGAACTCCCGGCCGACCGCCTCACGTGTGCGTCTGACGATTTCAACGGGGAAACGCATCCGGTTTTCCGGCGAGCCTCCCCAACGATCGCAGCGGCGGTTGCTGCGTTCGGCAAGAAATTCGTTGATGAGATACCCCTCCGAGCCCATCACCTCCACGCCGTCGTAGCCGGCATCCTGCGCCAATCGCGCGCAACGCACGAACGCGCGGATCGTGCGCTCGATGCCACGGTCGGAGAGAGCGCGCGGCGTGAACGGTGTGATCGGGGATTTGATGCGCGATGGCGCTACCGACAATGGGTGATAGCCGTAGCGCCCGGCGTGCAGGATCTGCAGGCAGATTCTTCCGCCAGCACGATGCACGACATCCGTGATCCGACGGTGCGGTGCGAGCTGCCAGCGCGACGAGAGGCGGCCGGCAAACGGTTTCAGCCAGCCCGCGACATTGGGTGAAAATCCACCCGTTACCATCAACCCGACGCCGCCACGCGCACGCGCCGCAAAATATTCGGCGAGTTTGCCAAAGTCACGCGCGTGATCTTCGAGGCCAGTGTGCATCGATCCCATCAACACACGATTGGGCAGGGTGCAGAAGCCGAGGTCCAGCGGCGTGAACAGGTGCGGGAAGGGTGCGGCCGTGGCGGCGTCCGGGGCTGTCATTGCGGCGAGCATGCCGTCGCAACCCGCCTTCGGCAAGTGGACCACGCATTGCGCTATGCTGCCGGGATCGCGCCATCTGTGGCGTCGGATTCGAGAGGGGGTGGGTCGTGATTCGTCTGCACAAGTGGTTGCTGCTTGCAGTGGTGGCGCTCGTCGGGTTGCCGATGTTGGCCCGCGCGGCGACGCCGTTCCAACTCGACGATTTGCAGAAGCTGGTGAAGCTTTCCGATCCGCAACTTTCGCCGGATGGCAAGTCGGTCGCGGTGGTGGTGACCACGCCGGTCTGGAAAACCGACAAGTACGACACGGAATTGGATATCGTCAACGTAGCGAGCGGCGCGCGACGCGCCCTGACCCATGATCGCGAGCACGTGTCCTCGCCGCGCTGGTCGCCGGACGGCACCCGACTGGCGTTCCTGGCAAAGGATTCGAAGACCAAGAAATCCCAGATTTACGTGATGCCGCTTGCGGGGGGTGATGCCCAGCGCATCACTGACGCGAAGCAGGGCATCGTCGAATTTACCTGGAGCCCCGAGAGTGATCGCATTGCCTACATCACCCAGGATCCCCCGATCAACGAAAAAGCGATCAAGGCGCACGACAAGGCGTTCCAGGTCACCGATGGCAATTTCCAGCTGCGCGAGGCAGTTGCGCCATGGCATCTGTGGGTGGTTGCCGCCGCCGGCGGCAACCCGACGCAGCTGACCAAAGGCACATACTCGCTGCAGACCGATCAGGAAGGGGCGACGCCGCTGGTATGGAGCCACGACGGCAAGTCGATCGTGTTCACGAAATTCCCGAGTCCGTACTGGGGCCCGTCGTATCAATCCGTGATTGCCGAGGTTTCGGTTTCCGGCAATGGCAAGTCGACAACCCTTGTGAATGAGCAGGGGGCCAACGACTTCGCCTACGCGCCCGACAGCGAAACGTTCGCGTTTCTGCGCGTGCGAAATGGCGATGAGAACAACGGCAACGCGGTCTATGTCAGCGGCGGTGGTGCGACGCATGACGCAACCGCGGTACTGGCGCGGAATTTCAATGCCTACGCCTGGTTGCCGGGTGGAAGGACATTGTTGTTGCAGGGCGAACTCGGCACGCGCTCGGTGTTGTGGGAACAACCCTTGTCCGGTGCCGCGCGCGTACTCGATATGGGGAGTGTCGAAGCTGGCGGCGAATTGAGCGTCGCCAAAAACGGCAGGATTGCCTTCATCGGCACGACTTCGGCACACCCCGGCGAGCTGTATGTGATGGATTCGGCAAACGCAAAACCCAGACGGCTCACCGATGTCAATGCGTTTGTCGACAAGCTCGCGCTGGGCAAGACCGACTCGGTGCAGTGGAAGAGCATCGACGGTTTCGACGAAGACGGCGCGCTGACGTACCCGGTCGGTTACAGCAAGGGCAAGAAGTATCCACTGGTGCTGGTCATCCATGGCGGTCCGGAGGGCGCGTCCACGGTGCAGTTCTCGCCATTGCCGCAGATGTTGGCTGCGGCAGGGTTTCTGGTATTCCAGCCCAACTATCGAGGCAGCACCAACCTTGGCGACGCCTATCAGCATGCGATCTTCCGCGATACCGGCGAAGGCCCCAGCAAGGACGTGATGGCTGGGCTTGCGGCGGTCGAGAAACTCGGAATCGTCGATGCCAGCCGGATCGGCGTATCCGGCTGGTCCTACGGTGGCTACATGACGACCTGGCTGACCGGACATTACGACAACTGGAAGGCCGCTGTCTCGGGTGCGGCGTTGACCGACTGGATCATGGATTACACGATTTCCTATTATCAGATGGGCGATTTGTACTTCTTTGGCGGTTCGCCGTGGACGAAAAAATATTGGGACATATGGCGCCAGCAATCGCCGATCATGTACGCACGCAACGTCAAGGCACCGACGCTGATCATGGGTGACGTCGGCGATCCCAACGTGCCGCTGGTCAACAGTTTCGAGTGGTATCACGCATTGCGCGACAACGGCGTCACCGTGGAATTCTGGGCCTACCCTGCCGATACGCATTTCCCGGGCGACATCGTGCAGCAGACCGACGTGTACCGGCGCTGGGTGGGGTGGATGAAGCAGTACCTGAAATAACGACAGTTCCGGGTGATGTGGCGGGGTTTCGCGGCTTCAGGCACTATTGGCGCGGAAATATCGTGGGGGGACTGAAATGGGCAAATTCGCGCGAACCTGGCAATTGATGGGCGCGTCCTGGCGGATGCTGCAGCAGGACAAGCGCCTGATCATCCTTCCGCTGATTTCCGGCGCGGTGCTGGCGGTAGTCATTGCCTTGTTCGGCGTGCCGGTGTTTGTCGAGATGGGCGCGCACCGGCACCTGAACGGCCCCGTGCAGTTCACCGCGCCCATGTACGCCGCTTCCTTCGTGTTCTATTTCATCGCCTATTTCGTGATCATATTCTTCAACTCGGCCCTGATCGCGTGCGTGATGAAGCAGATTGACGGCGAGCAGCCGACGCTCGGTTACGGTCTCGGTTTTGCATGGCAGCGTCTGCCGCAGATTTTCGGGTGGGCGCTCCTTGCCAGCACAGTCGGTTTCCTGCTGCGGATGCTCGAAGAACGTGTCGGCTTCATCGGCCGCCTGATTGTCGGTCTTCTCGGGATGGCGTGGGCGGTGACATCGTTCCTGGTGGTGCCGGTTCTGGTGGTCGAGGGCAGCGGCCCGATCGAGTCGTACAAGCGTTCGGTGGAAATGCTCAAGCGCACATGGGGCGAACAGATCATCGGCAACGTGAGTTTCGGGCTGATTTTCGCGCTGTTCGGCATCGTGCCGGCGGTCATCCTGTTTTTGATCGCGATCAAGCTGGGTCCGGCGGCGGTGCTCGTGGTCGGTGCGATCATGGTGATCTGGCTCGTTGCGTTGGCACTGGTGCAATCGACCTTGCAGACGATCTATCAGGCAGCCATCTATTGTTACGCCGCGAACGGCGAAGCGCCGAGCGGATTCGACAACCAGCTGGTCGCCGAAGCTTTCCGTGAAAAGAAGCCGTAGAAATGGTTGTGGGACAGTTGCGTACACCGTTTCGGAGTCGTTCCCCGGGGTGGCAGCAAACTGCACGTGTTGATGGGTAGAAGCGAAATGGCAACGACGCAAGAAGTGTTGCGGTTCTGGTTCGAGGAAACGTCGCCGGAACAACAATTCAAGAAGGATGATGCGTTCGATGCCGCGATCCGCGAACGTTTCGCGGATACGCATAAGGCGGCAGTGCATGGCGAACTGGCGGCCTGGCGTGATACGGCGGAAGGCCGGCTTGCCGAGGTCATCGTGCTCGACCAGTTTTCGCGGAACCTGTTCCGGGACGACCCGCGTGCCTTCGCCGCAGATGGCATGGCGCTGGTGCTTGCGCAGGAGACGATCCATGTCGGCGCCGACCACGAGATGCCTGCGGCGCGACGTGCGTTCCTGTATCTGCCATTCATGCACAGCGAATCGCGCGTGATCCACGTGGACGCGGAGCGGCTGTTCCGGCAGTCCGGCCTGGAACGCAATTACGACTTCGAGCTGAAACACAAGGCGATCATCGACCGCTTCGGCCGCTATCCGCACCGTAACGAGGTGCTGGGTCGCGAATCCACAGCCGAGGAAAAAGCATTCCTGCAACAGCCAGGTTCGTCGTTCTGACGCTGCGCAGTTAGTGGGTCAGGCCGGCGTCCGGCTCGCGCGCAGGCGCCGCAGCCACCAGCCGCCCCCGACCACGCCGACCACCATCACCACGTCGACCAGATAACGTAGCGGATCGTGGGTCGGGACATCGAACCACCTCTCAATCAGGTTGTCATGAGTGATCATCCGCGCGGCAGTCCAGGCAATGGCAGCCGCGCCGATGTATGTGATGATCGCGAAGCGTTCGATCAGCTTCAGCAGCAGCGTCGAGCCCCACACCACCAGCGGAACGCTGACCAGCAGGCCCAACACCACCAGGCCAAGGTGCCCCTGCGAAGCGCCGGCAATGCCCAACACATTGTCCAGACCCATTACTGCGTCGGCCAGGACGATCGTGCCGACCGCGCTCCAGAAATCATTGGCACGGCGCGTGAGGCGGGATACATCTTGCGCGTGCTCGTCCTGCATCAGCAGTCGAATCGCAATTGGAATCAGCACCAACCCCCCGGCCAGCATCAGTCCCGGAACCCGGAGCAACCAGATCACGCCTGCGGTCATTGCGACACGCACCGAGATCGCACCGACCGTGCCCCAGAAAATTGCGCGAAACTGGTGGCGCCTGCGAAGGCTGCGCGCGGCGAGTGCAATCACGATCGCGTTGTCGCCGGCCAGCACCAGATCGATCACGATGATGGCGGCGAGGCCGCTCCAGAACGTGGGGTCGAGCGGATTGTGGAGGACGGCTTCGATGGGCTGCATACGGTGCTCCGTGGGCGTGGACAATCGGAATCCCGCACAGGCATGCGGTGCGGAAATCTCGAAAGTCTCGCGCGCGGTGGCAATCCGCCGTGGCGACCGGGGCGCGGCTACGCCCGTGTTGACGACCGCCACGCGGACCCGGTCAGGATCGGGCCCGGTGCTACTCCCTTTCGGCAAGCCCCGTGATTGTCGTGGCCGCGCGGGTACGCGGTCAAGCTGTGCCTGCTCTGGCAAAATGGCAGGCCTTGCCCATCGGAAACCACCATGAGCCAAGCCGATATCCGTTCCGCAGCGCGTCCGGCGCCCGACCCGCCGCTGGTCGATATCGCCGATTACGTGCTGGATTACCGCATCCAGTCGCATGAAGCATGGGACACAGCGCGCTATATGCTGATGGATGCGCTGGCCTGCGCGATGCTGGCAATGAAATTCCCGCAGTGCGTCAAGCACCTCGCGCCGATCGTGCCGGGCGCGACTCTGAAGGGTGGTGCGAGGGTGCCTGGTACGGCGCTGGAGCTCGATCCCGCCCAAGCTGCATTTTGCATCGGCACCCAGATCCGCTGGCTCGATTTCAACGACACCTGGCTCGCGGCCGAATGGGGCCATCCGTCGGACAATCTCGGTACGGTGCTGGCGGTCGCCGACTGGCTGTCGCGCACGAACGTGCGCAACGGCGGCAAGCCGCTGACTGTCCGCGACGCGCTGGGCTGGGCGATCAAGGCCCACGAGATACAGGGTTGTTACGCGTTGAAGAACTCCTTCAATCGCGCCGGCCTGGATCACGTAATCCTGGTGCGGCTGGCCTCGACCGCGGTCGCGACCGCCATGCTGGGCGGCAATCATGAGCAGGTGATCACCGCGGTCTCCAATAGCTGGATCGACAATGGGGTGCTGCGGACCTACCGGCACGCGCCGAATACAGGGCCGCGCAAGAGCTGGGCCGCGGGCGATGCCTGCCGGCGCGCCGTGATCCACGCCCTGAACGCGCTCACGACCGACGAGCCGAGCTATCCGTCAGCGCTGAGTGCAAAGACCTGGGGTTTTTACGACGTCGCGTTCGGCGGCAAGCCGTTCGAGTTCGAGCGTCCGTTCGGCAGCTACGTGATGGAAAATGTCCTTTTCAAGATTTCCTTCCCCGCCGAGTTCCACGCGCAAACTGCGGTCGAATGTGCGATGCAGCTGCATCCTGAGGTGAAGGATCGGATTGACCAGATCGAGCGGATCGAAATCGAAACCCAGGAAGCCGGTGCGCGCATCATCGACAAGACCGGGCCGCTGGCCAATTACGCCGACCGCGATCACTGCATCCAGTACATGGTGGCGGTACCGTTGATCTTTGGGCGGCTGGTTGCCGCCGACTACAGCGATGAAGTCGCCGCCGACCCTCGTATCGACGCGCTGCGCGCGAAGATGAGGGTGCGTGAAAATCCGCAATTCACGAAAGACTATTTCGATCCCGACAGACGTTATATAGGCAACTCGGTACAGGTGTTCTTCACGGAGGGGTCTAAAACAGACAAGGTTTCCATTGACTATCCCATCGGCCACCGCCGTCGCCGCGCTGAAGGGATTCCCGTTTTGCTGCAGAAGTTCCGGGGCGCACTGACTGGCTATCTGCCGCCATTGCAAGCTGATGAAATCATTCATGTTTGTGAACAAACTGACAACATGATGGTTACTCCAATCCCGACATTCATGGATTTGTTTGCCAATGAAGGCCAGTCCTGAGTCCTTTATGAACAGATGAACGCTGGAGCAGCGCAATTGTTTGTTTTTTGCTAAACTGGCGCAGCCGTAGCGGAAAGGGCTGGGATTGGATGGGCCGCTTTCCGCGCAGTAGGCTTGCGGTTTGGAAGCACGACGTCCGTCAGATGGCGGGCGCCGAAGAATCAACAACGAGGAGACTCTCCGATGAAACGTAACGGCTTGTTCGCGGTCATCGCGCTGGCCTTGGGTACTGTAGGCGTGATGTCGGTCGCGCACGCACAGGACACGGGCGCAGCG
>JBOHYR010000143.1:0-10132 GCA_050737995.1 Rhodanobacteraceae bacterium | reverse complement strand
CAACGGGTTGCTCGACGAAGCCATGTACGGCGCGGACTTCCTGGTGCGCATGCAGCCCAAGGGGGGCTCGTTTTACAGCTCGATCAATCAGCCCGAGCTCGACCACCCGGTGCCGCAGTACGAGCCTAACCAGCAGCGCTTTCTGGAAACCGAGAACGGTGCGCCGGCCTTGGTCAGCTTCCGCGGTGGTGGCGGGTCGGCAGTCGCTGCGCTCGCGGCGGCCAGCACCTGCAAGGTGTCTGGTGCGTATGGCAACGAACAATACCTGGCGGCTGCGATACGGGCGTTCCGATACATGCAGGAAAACAACCGGAAACTGAATCAAGGCACGCCGGACAACATTCTGGATGACAGCGAGATCCTGCTCGCTGCCACCGAGCTGTACAAGGCCACCGGCAAGCGTCCCTACGCTGACATCGCCCGTACCCGGGCCCACAACCTGGCCGGGCGGCTGGCATCGTGGCACCAGTACCACGATTACTGGAGGGCAGACAGCCACGACCGGCCGTTCTTTCACCCGAGCAATGCAGGCCTGCCCGCGGTCTATTTGGCGAACTACCTCGACGTTGCAGAACCGACTGAACGCACGGAACTTGTTCAAGTCCTGTGCAAATCCCTGGAATCCGAGTTGGCAATCACGCGGGAAGTCACCAATCCGTTCGGCTACGCACGTCAACTGGTGCAAGACGCGGATGGACGCAGGTTCACGGGGTTCTTCTTTCCGCACAACGTGTCGCCGTCGATCCAGGAAGGCGGCTGGTGGCAGGGCGAGAACGCGAGAATCGCCTCGCTCGCAACGGCGGCGCGGCTCGTTGCGCTTCGAAGCGATCGCAAACTCGCCGCGGAACTTGAACGCTACGCCACGGATCAGCTCAACTGGATCTGCGGGTCCAACCCCTACGCATCATCCATGCTCAATGGCGCAGGCCTGAATAATCCGGCGTATTACGATGCGGACGGTACATGGCAGTTTCTGCCGCGACCCGGCGGGATCAACAACGGCATCGCCGGGCTGACCGTCACCGGCGGCGGAATCCAGTACGAAGTGAATTACAGGTCCGATGGTTTCGTCGCCGACTGGGCGAAGGATTGGCGATTCATGGAACAGTGGTTACCCCACTCGACCTGGTTCCTGTATGCCACATCAATCGGTCCAGCAGGTTGATCAGAAGAGTGACTTCGCCGCAACCTTCCCGAATCCGATGTGACGGCGTGTCGCGGCACTGACCAGCACCAGCGCGACGACATTCACGATGAGCGCGGCGATGCCGTCGTTGAGCCCGGCGAGCTGATGAGGCAGAAACGGCAGCAGTTGCACGATATGCCGGTGCGCAAGCACAAGCACCGTGACCAGCGCGACGCCGCAAACCAGTCCCGCGAAAACGCCGGCAGCGGTAACGAAGCGGCGCGCCGTGAACGAGAGCACGACGGCCGGAAACATCTGCACGACGTAGCTGTAACCGAGCAGCAACAGGCCGACGATCCCGGTGCTGCCGTAAATCGCGAAAATCGCGGTAAAGATCGCGATCGGCACAACCAGCAAGCGCGCCATGAGTGTGATGCGCGCATCGGTCGCTAACGCGGGCGCAAATGCAAGGCCGTTTTTGGCGAGCACTGTCGCGATCGTGATCAACAGCACCGAACCCGGCACCAGGGCGGCCAGCACCCCGGCCCCGCCGACCAGACCCAACACCCAGCCGGGAAGGGACGCGACCGTGGCCGCGAGCAACGCGAGATTCGCATTTTTCAAATTCGGCACGAGTGCAAGCGCCGAGAAACCGACGAACAGGATGAACACATTGAAGAGCTGGTACACGGGCAGTATCACTGCATTTTTGCGGAATACGTTTTCGTCGCGTGCGGAAGCGATGAAGGAGAAGGACATCGGCCACATCCAGAAGCCGAGTACCGAAACCAGCACGGTGGAGGCGAACCAGACCGTGCCCTGCGGAGCATGCAGCGTGAAGAGCTGCGGGTGCGTCGCGACCAGCCGATGAAACATCGGGACGATTCCGCCAAATGCGTGCAGCGGAAGATACACGCCGAGAAACACGGCAACGCCGAGAATCAGCACGTCCTTGACCACGGAGGTCCACGCCGACGCGCGGATGCCCGAGACGACGACATACACGACCAGGCCCGAGGTGCCGATCAGGATGGCGACGTGCGCGCCGATCGCGCGGTTCGTGGCGACCTCGACGATCAAGCCGAGTCCTTCCAATTGCAGGGCCAGATAGGGAATCATCGCGACCACGCCGATCAGGCCGACGGCAATGCCGAGTTCACGATTCGCGAAGCGGTGTGCGAAGAAATCCGGCTGGGTAATGATTCCGTGCTGTCTGGTATAACGCGCAATCGGCGGCAGGATCCAGTAGCCGAGCGCATAGGCCAGCGTGCCGTAGGCGATGATGTAAAAGGCCGGCGCGCCGCGACCGTAGGCATATCCGCTTGCGCCCAGAAAGGTGAAGGTGCTGTAGATCTCGCCCGCCATCAGCAGGAACACGAACACCACACCGAACCCGCGTTGCCCGACTGTCCATTGCTCGAGATCCATCTTTTTGCCGTAGCGCGACAGCAGCCCGAGCGCAACGGCGAGCACGAAAATGAGTACGATCAGGGCAAGCGCCATCAGCGTTGCTCTTTTTCGGAATGCGCGCGGGCGTCGCGCCGGTTGCGCGGATCGAGCTTGTAGACAACCGCCATCAGGATCGCGGTGAGTACGGTCCATGCGACGATCCAGAACAGCAGGAACGGCAGGCCGAGCACGAAGGGCGTAACGCGGTTCGCGAAAAACACGCCGACGAGAATGCCGACGAAGGGCGTGAATCCAAGCAGGGCGCGCAGAAACTTCATGGTGTCTTGCGTGAACCTAGCGCCTTTTGACGGGAGGGAGACGGTCCGGTGTCTGCGCAGGCATGTAGCGGGCCCGACGATAGGGCAACCAGTCGATTCCCGCAATTACTGGCCGCAGGACGAAGCTTTCACGGCATGTCCGCGGCGGCGCACCCGTCGGTCAATCGCTGCACGAAAGATCCGAAGCCCCCCGGCGGCAATCCCCAATGAATCAATGGCGGGTGCGCAGACGGCGGCTCAGCTCACGATCGCCCGCCATGTCGATGATGGTCCAGGCCATCGCCAGCGCACCGTCCCACAGTGCCTGATCGGCGGCGGCGCCCACGCAATGCGCGGTGAATTCGGGTTGGTGGTTCACTGCGGGCAGCGAATCGATGCCGATCATCGGATGGATCGAAGGCAAAGCCAGCGATACATTTCCCATGTCGGTCGATGCGCTGAAGCGCGTCGCCGTTTCGGGGGCGGCCAGCTTGCGCCCCAGCGCCACGGCATTGCGGCTGTAAATCTCCGCCATGTCGCTGTCATGGCGCATTTCGGTATAGGGTTTGTCGCCGCCGCGAATTTCCAGTTTTGACCCGGTGGCGAGCGCACCCGCCTCGAAGCAATGACTCACCTTGACGCGCAACTCTTCCATGTCCTTTACGGTTTCACCACGGATCATGTAACGCGCCGAGGTGTGCGCCGGCACGATGTTGGCCGCATCGCCGCCATGTGTGCAGATGCCGTGGATACGATCGGTCTGGCGGATATGCTGGCGCAGCAAGCCAATGGACGTCTGCGCGACCGTCAAGGCATCGGCCGCGTTGATGCCGAGCTCCGGATACGCCGAAGCGTGCGCTTCCTTGCCGGTGTAATGCACGTCGAACATGGAGGCCGCGATGATCCTGGGTTGCACGAAATCCATGGGCGCGGGATGCACCATCATGGCGGCATGCATGCCGGCAAACGCGCCGCGTTCCAGCAGCAGAACCTTGCCGCTGGCGTTGCCGATTTCCTCGGCGGGCGTGCCGAGGACCGTGATGGTCAATCCCGCATCGTCCGCCACCTTTGCCGCAGCCAGCGCTGCGCCCACCGACATGCCGGCAATCAGGTTGTGTCCGCAGGCATGCCCGACGCCGGGCAAGCTGTCGTATTCGGCCATGATGCCGATGTGCAGCGGTCCGCTGCCGATGGTCGCGGAAAAGGCCGTGGGCATATCGTGGATGCCGGTCTCGACGCGAAAACCCGCAGCATCGAGCGTCTCCGACAACCAACCGCAGGCGCGCTCTTCCTCAAAACCCAGTTCTGGATGGGCGTGGATGCGATGACTCAGATCCACCAGTGTGTCGCGTGCCTGCCGAAGTCGTTCCTGTGCTGCCTGCTTACTGTCCACGGTGCGTCTCCAATGCAAATGGGTTCATCATAGGAAACCCATGGCGAGAGTACACCTTCCGCAAGGAATCACGGACGGCAGGACGCCATCGACGGTTGATTACCCCCTTCCCCTCTTTCGTTTTCATTTTTTTCCGGCGCTCGACTCCGGGCGTCGTTGTCGCGAAGATTGCGGTTTCCCACGGTCGTGCCACGCCCATGCTGCGCCTCACCAACTTCAAGTTGCCACTCGACCACGCCGCCGAGGCATTGCCCAATGCCATTTGCGCACGGCTGGGCATTGCGCGAAATGATCTGCTGAAATTCACCATGTTCCGGCGCGGCTACGATGCACGCAAGCGCGGCGCGATCGCACTGGTCTACACGCTGGATCTCGAAGTTGCCGACGAGGCGGCGCTGCTGGCGCGCCATGCCGACGACCGCAACGTGCAAACCGCGCCCGACAACGACTACCACCCGCTCGCACGCATCACCGCGCGCCCCGAACACCGCCCGGTCGTCGTCGGCTTCGGCCCCTGCGGCATCTTCGCGGCGCTGATCCTCGCCGAGGCGGGACTTGCACCCATCGTCCTGGAGCGTGGCAAGGCCGTGCGCGAACGCACCCGGGACACCTGGGATTTGTGGCGTGAACGCCAACTGCACGAGGAGTCCAACGTGCAATTCGGTGAAGGCGGCGCGGGCACGTTTTCGGATGGCAAGCTCCACAGCGGCATCCACGATCCGAAACACTACGGTCGCAAGGTGTTGCACGAATTTGTCGAGGCCGGCGCGCCGGAAGAAATCCTTTACGTCAGCAAGCCGCACATCGGCACGTTCCGGCTGGTCACGGTGGTTGAGCAAATGCGCGCGCGCGTCACGACGCTGGGCGGCGACATCCGCTTCGGCCAACGCTTGGACGACCTGTCGATCGAAACCGGCGCGCAAGGAGAACGCCGGGTTCGCGGGATCAACCTCGCCAGCGGCGAAACCTTGCGCAGCGACCACGTCATCCTGGCGCTGGGCCACAGTGCCCGCAAGACGTTTGCGATGTTGCACGCACGCGGCGTGTACCTCGAGGCCAAACCGTTCTCGATCGGTTTCCGCATCGAGCATCCGCAATCGCTCATCGACAATGCGCGCTTCGGTCCGCAGGCCGGCCACGCCGTGCTTGGCGCAGCCGACTATCACCTCGTGCACCACGGACAAGACGGCCGTTCGGTCTACAGTTTCTGCATGTGCCCCGGCGGTACCGTGGTGGCCGCCACCAGCGAAGCCAGACGCGTGGTGACCAACGGCATGAGCCAATACTCGCGCAACGAACGCAACGCCAACGCGGCGCTGGTGTGCGACATCACGCCCGCCGACTACGCGGCGTATGGCGAAGGCCCGCTGGCCGGGATCGCATTGCAGCGGCATTGGGAAAGCCGCGCCTTCGAACTCGGCGGCGGCGATTACAACGCACCGGCCCAGCGCGTCGAGGACTTCCTGGCCGGCCGCGCCACCACAGCGCTTGGCGAGGTCGCGCCGTCCTATCGGCCGGGCGTGCGCCTGACCGACCTTGCGACCGCCCTGCCCGACTACGCCATTGTCGCCATCCGCGCCGCCATCCCGATGTTCGCCCGCCAGATCCGCTGCTACGCGCTGCCCGACGCCATGCTTACCGGCGTCGAAACCCGCACGTCATCGCCCCTGCGCATCCGTCGTCGCAACGAGGACATGCAAAGCCTCAACACCCGCGGCCTTTTCCCTGCCGGCGAAGGTGCCGGCTACGCAGGCGGGATTCTTTCCGCCGCAGCGGACGGAATTCGCGTGGCGGAAGCGGTGGTGGCGGAAATCGCAAAAAGGTAAAAAAGGGAGGGCGGTAACCAGCGGGTTCACCCATGCTCAGGTTGGCCAATCTGTGCGTGGGCGAAGCGCCTTGGTGTTGTCCGAAATATCCGGGTTGTCGCGGTACTTGTCCCACGTAATTCAAGTGCATTTTTCGCTACTCGGCCGGGTGTATAGTGCGCTCGCAGCCGGCCATCGAATGCCCGGCGAACGGATACAGGCCCGCTGCGGAGGCGAAGGTGAAAACCTTCATCTTGCTGCTGCGAGTCGGCGCAATCTTGTGCGCGGCAACCTTGGCGGGTTGCGTGGATGTACCCACCGCCAGAACCAGCGATGTCACGCCGCTGTTCCGCGACGCACTGTTCATACCACCGGCCGAGCCGGTCGACAGCCGGGCGATTTTTGCCGTCGATGCTTCGATGCGGCGCTTCCTTGCCGAGGAAATCATCCCGCAGACCCGTCGCATGGACCCGCGACGAGCCCTGCTCGACGCGCTGGCCGGCAAACTCAAGATCGATTATGACTCGGAGATGACCCGTACCGCTTCGCAAACCTTCGCGGCGCGCGAAGGCAATTGCCTGTCGCTGGTGATCATGGCGGCTGCCTTGGCCAGGCAACTCGGCATCCAGGTGACCTATCAGGCGGTATATGACTTCGACACCTGGTCGCGCAATGCCGGATTCGCCATCCTCAGCCAGCACGTGGATCTGGTGCTTGGCCCGCGCGCACCAAGTGAGCGGCTATTCCCGGGTGAAGCAACGCCGATGATCGTTGACTTTCTGCCGTCACGACAGATGGCAGACGCCGTGTCGCGGCCGATCCCGGAGCAGACCGTCGTCGCGATGTACATGAACAATCGCGCAGCCGAGGTGATGGTCAGCGGCGACATCGATCGCGCCTACTGGTTCGCCCGCGCGGCGCTCAAGGCCGACCCCGGATTCGCGAATGCCGCCAATACGCTCGGCGTCGTCTATCTCGAGCGTCATCATCTGGCACTAGCCGAACGCGCCATGCGTTACGCGTTGCAACGCGAGCCTGACAACATCCCGGCGCTCTCCAACCTGGCAGGAATGCTCGCGATGGAAGGCCGCCGTGCAGAAGCACAGGTACTGGAAAGAAGGCTGGCCCAGGTGCAACGCCATCCGCCGTTCTATTTCTACGAACGCGGAATGAAGGCGATGCAGGAGGGCCAATTCAAGGAGGCGGCGCGACTGTTCGAGAAGTCGCTGTCGCACCGCCCCTATGGTGTTCGGTCGCACTTCGAACTGGCGATAGCCGCATCGCACCTCGGCGACATGCGGCGTGCACGCAGGGAACTGGAACTCGCGGAGAAGAACAGCACCACCCCGGAATCGCGCGCCATCTACGCGGCCAAGCTGAGGCATCTGAAATCGTTGAACTGAAACCGGGGTGGTCAAGACGCACGGCGCTCGGTATCAGTGAGCGATTCTGGCTGGAATTGCAGGCCGATTACGACCTGGAGGAAGCACACCGGGCGCTTGGCAAGAGCGCCGCACGCATCGAGCGTATTTCCGCTTGATCAGCCGGCCGGCGCGAGGCAACAGGCACGACGCACCCTGATTCAACGGGAAATGTACCTGCACCGTTGTTGCCTACCCCGTATTGGCTTCGCCGCCCTCGTGGTCGCCACCTGCACCGTAACCGTAGACCAGGGTACCGCCGAGCCAACCACCGATCAGTAGAAAGACGAAGGCGATGACACTGATAGTCCGCGCCGCGATACCGGGATGGATGATGTGCCCTTCATGAATGCGCAGCAACAGGCTCATGAGGTAAAGCACGAAGGCCATGAACATGACCCCCATGTGCATGAAACCGGCACGTACGGGCGCAGGTTCCTTCGGAATCCGAATCAGCTCGAAGACACCGACAAGAATGGTCGGTACCGCGAAGAGTGCCCCAATCCACAGCAGTGTGCCGGCCAAGTGCCAAGCCGGCGGTCCGTAGCGCGAACTGGCGATGTCCGCAATGGTGGCAAGTGACCAGCAGGCCATCGGGAAGTGGGCCAGCATGGGGTGCAGAGGATGGCGCATAGCAGGTTGCCCACAAGACGCCCAGACTCACTTTTCCAGCGTGCGAACACGCCGAAGCCGGGCCCGAACAAGGGCTTTCCATTATACCTTCGCTGCGTCAAGAGGCGCGAATCAAAACCGATGTCGGAGCTCACTTTTCCGTCCGATCGCACCCGCATCGAACTACAGTGGATCACTCCATCGCCACAGCTATGGCGCATGGACGACGTAACAGTCAAAGGCCGGACGGTGCGTGGCAGTGGTTACCGCAAAGGACGGAAGAAGGCCCGAATATCCTCGACCAGCAGCTGCGGCTGCTCCAACGCTGCAAAGTGACCGCCCTTGGGCATCTGGGTCCACCGCTGCACGTTGAAGGCGCGCGCAACCCATGACCGAGGAGGCGTCGGCAGCTCGCATGGGAACGCCGCCACGCCGAGTGGTGGAGCAACGCGTTCTGACGGCTCGAAAGTTTGCGGTCGCCTCCGACTCTCTTTGTAAAATCGAAACGACGCGTCCAGCATGTGGCCAAACCAGTAGATGGAGATATTGGTCAACAGGTCGTCCATCGTGAAAACGCGCTCGACGTCGCCATTGCAATCGCTCCACGTGCGGAACTTTTCCGTGATCCACGCAGCCAGCCCCACGGGCGAATCGGTCATCGCGTAGGCCAACGTTTGCGGTTTCGTGCTTTGCTCGGCTGCGTAGGCGCCTTCGGTGCTGGACCAAAGCGCTGCTGTATCCAGAAAGGCCTGTTCTTCGGCCGTGATCGGCGGCAGGCCATTGCCAAGCGGCGGCCGGTAGCTGCCCGGGATGTAGTTGATGTGGACACCGATGATCTGTTCGGGAAACCGGCGCGCCAGCCAGGTGGAAACGCCTGCACCGATGTCGCCGCCCTGCGCAGCGAAACGTTCGTAGCCGAGCCCGCGCATGAGTTTGAGCCACAGTTCAGCGACGAGATACGAATCGACTCCAGGCGCGGCCGGTGGCGCGGAAAAACCAAAACCCGGCAAGGATGGCACGACAACGTGGAAGGCATCGACAGGATCGCCGCCATGCGCGGCGGGGTCAGCCAAGAGCGGGATGATGCGCTCCATCTCGATGAAGGAGCCTGGCCAGCCGTGCGTGAGTACCAGCGGCATCGGCGCTGGTCCCTTGCCATGCTGATGAACAAAATGCAGATCGAACCCGTCGACCGTCGCCATGTACTGCGGCAAGCGGTTCAACCTTGCCTCCTGCGCCCGCCAGTCGAATCGGTTGAGCCAGTATTCGGCTATCCGTCGCATGAAATCGAGACTCGCTCCGTCGTCCCACAAGTCCGCCTCAAGTGAAGCAGGCAGACGTGTGGCGCGTAGCCGCCGCTGCAAATCCTCGATTTGATCATCGGGGATATTGACCTTGAAATCACGCAGGCTCATGACTCGCTTTACCTTATCACCTGAAGATGGCACTGTTGCGTCGGGGCCATCCATTCGCTCGGCGACTAGATGCGAGCCGGGACGAAAGAAGCTCGCTGGTCGCCCTCAAGGCGTCTGCAACAGCCTCCACCTCGCCGACCGCGGCGACGAAGCCATGGAGCATCCCCTCCCACACGTCAAAATCGGGCCTCGACGCCCTAGGCGACAGCGTGCTCGACAAATCGTTCGGAATCGCTCCGAAGCGCTTCGTCATCTCCGACATGGATGCAGACAGGCAGCGAACCGACGAAGCTGTCACACAGCGGATTCGTCAGCGCGCCGTCATTCCACCGTCGACACGGTAATTCGCGCCAGTCAGGAACTTACCGCGATCCGACACGAGCAGCGCGACGACCTCGGCGATGTCCCCGGTGGCGCCGATGCGACCCAGCGGAATGTTCCGAATCCAATCATCCGTGGAAAATTCCGGATGCGCCTTGCTGAATTCCTCGGAACCCGGCGTAGAGATGACGCCGGGCGACACGACATTCACACGGATACCGCTCGGCGCGAGTTCCACCGCGAGCGTGCGCGAGTAGTACTCGAGCGCGGCCTTGGCGGCGCCGTAGTGCGCAAAGGCGCCAAATGGCATCGTCGCACCCGCCGAAGACAGGT
>JBOHYR010000142.1:0-9801 GCA_050737995.1 Rhodanobacteraceae bacterium | reverse complement strand
CGACGCGCAGGTGGTCGGCGTGGGCGCGTCAAACGCATGCAGCATGCCATCGTTGGCGCCCACGTACACCATGCCCGCGCGGGTGGATTCCTGGGTCACGAAAGCATCGTAGGTCTGTGCGCCGGTCGCGGCTTCCGGCGGAGCTACGCTGCCGATGGTCGGCCAACTGTCGTAATAATTGCCGCTGGCAGTGCCCACATAGACCGGCTCGGAGTTGATGATGGCACCGAGGAGGCTGGAACGCGTGCGATAGCCGGCACCCTCGTAGGTGCTGTCGCCCAGCAGGTAGTCGATGCGGTGGGCGAGCGTGTCGTTGCCGCCCGTCAGCGCCGGGGCTTTCAGGCCCGCGGTTTCGGTGGCGTCCAGTGACCCCGAATTGGCGGCGTCGAACTGGAAGGCGTTGAGTGGCGTTGTAGCGGTGGGGCTATACGCAACGGTATAAACGGTGCGACCCGAGTAGAGCGTGGACGAGTGATAGGCAGTGTTCAGCAGAATCCCCGCCTCCGTAGGCCAACCCGAGCCGATTGCACCGATGCTCCCATCAACGTTCAACGCCAGGGCATCGAGGGTGCCGCTCCAGTCGCCGGTGTTGTAGGAGGTTTCGAAAGTCAGCGCGCCCACCGACAACACACTGGCGTTGACCGCTGCGGCCGCCGGCTGCGAGTTGCGAGCGTTGATGTCGGAGATCGCTTTTGCGAAGCCGGCCGCGAGGTCCTGCGGACTCTTCACGCTGAAGAAATCGCCATGACCGTTGACCGCCGCGTGCGCGAGGTCGGCGATGTTGTTGATGTTGTTGGAGGACGGTGTCGGCCAACTGAAGCCGGTAATGGCCGCGCCACCCTGCGCCCACGCAAAAATCTCGGGCACCGTAACCGGGTTGCCGGAAGCATCGGTGCCGTTGATATTCTCCGGCGAAAAGCCCAGACCCATCGTGAACGTGGTCATGTGCTGCCAGAACGCGGGATCGTCGGTGCTGGGGGCGACCTCGTTGGCAATGCCGGACTGAAGATCGTTTTCCCAGTAATACATGGCCACGTCGGCCAGGGTATTGGAGTTGCTGTCGGAGTACGGCGCGGCCGCCACGTAACCCGTAACGGTATAGGTCTTGCCGGCGGGCGGTGTATAAGTCGGGCCATCCTTGCCGTCGACATTGCCGACACCCGGCGAGCCGCCGTTCCAGAATCCGTCCGTGGTCATGATGGTGTAGGACGAGCGACATGCAAACTGGGTAGTGCTGCCGCTGGTCCAGCCCGGGTCGCCCTGCATGGTGCTCCAGGGTTGGCTGGTTTCGTAATAGTTACCGACTGCCTGCAACGCTGTTTGCAACGGGGTGCCATTGTTGGCTTTTTCGTTGGCAATCCAGTTCCAGAAGTTGTAGCGCTGACTTCCGGTATCCGGGATCTGCGGGCCCGTCGGGTTGGACGGATCGGGGATCGTGGCTGCGCCAAATGGCGCCACAACGGCCATATAGAAGCCATTCTGTTTAACGTAATTGTCTTTTCCCAGGCCCGTGATCGCGCTGTCGTTGTTGCCGTCGATGGAGCCGAAGCCGAACCGGTAAATCGGATTCAGATTGTTGAACGCCGTCATCAGGCCGCTTTTGGCCATCTGGATACGCGTGTGGTAGTAGGCAAACCAGTTGGCGATGTTCTCGCCCACCGGAACGCCTGCCGGCGCCGCCGCACCACTGGTATCGCTATCCACGACGCAGTTCGGTTGCGTGCCACAGCCCTGGGCCGCCGACGCAACGTAGTACACCGTATACGTGCCTACGGGGCCGGTCGAATATTGAAAGTAATTGGTGGGCAGGACCGTGTAATAAGAAATTTTGCATGTTCCCTTCGCGGACGAGCCGCTCCCGCTTGTCTTCGACCACGTCTCTTTATTCGCATTGGTAGTACTTGCATAATCGGTGTCGCATTGCGCTTGGGTGATCTTCGTGTAGGTGTCCGTCTGCGACGTACCCGCGTATGAGACGTTGTATTGGAGGACGCTATTAGCACATACGCCTCCGCCGCACTGTTGAGTATCGTAGTTTCCGTTGTAGGTATACAAGTTGACTTGTGCCGTCGTCGTGACGCCAAATGCGTCCACCGGCACATTGGTCATGTCGGTATAACTGGTATAGGCCGTACCGTCCGCCTGTGGCGGCGGCGTGTAAGTGACAGTCGGGTCGTAGTAGAGCCCGTTGTTGCTGGCGTCGATCAAGGCGTCGTTATTTTTCGCAGTAACGTTTCCGCTCCCGTTGCATGTCACACCATCCAAATAACAGATGTCCGGCATGAAGTTCCACTGCATCGAACCGGAATCGTCCAGCATCAGCATGATGTTGGGGGGCACCGCCACCGTGTCTTGCGGTGGCGTGGGGCTGAGCTCGGTGCAGCCGTTGTTGTTGTTCTCGGCGCAGGCAAGCGGCGTGGCTGCGGCTCGCGCGTGGGGCAGCATCAGGAAAGGGGCGGTGAGACCCGCGACCAACGTCAACGCCAGCACCATGGCGGCGGGACGGGAGGCAAGAATGGTCTGGCGTTTGATGGACATGGCGGTTTTCCCCGCGGGTTCCTTGTTGCTCTGTGTACGCCCTTCGACAAACTCGGGACGAAGGGTCTGTTTGGGTTAGTTAGTTGCCGGTTTGCGCGTCGAAAGTGCTCTGTACCACGCGCACCGTGTTCTGGTTGCCGCCCGTGGCGCGCGCGGTGATGCGATAAATATGCAAACTGATCTGGCCCGGTCCAGCATTGTTCGGACCGGTGACGCCGGACTCGTGCTGCGGACCGGCACCGGGCGGCAACACCAGACCCATGTCCTCGATGATGTACTGTGGGTTTTCGGCGATGTTGGCGGTCCCGAGGCCCGTGGTATAGCCCGAGCCCCCCGTACCTAGGTAGGCGATGCCGGCACCGGCAAGCCACGAGTTGTTGCCGGTGCGGAACGCGGTCACCGTACCATCCGAGGCGTACGCCGTTGACTCCGGGTCGTACTTGATGCAACCCGTCGTGCTGTCGATGACTGCGGCGCCGCAAGCGAAGGTGCTGCCGGCGTTCGAAGCGGAACTCCAGAGCTGCCATTCGGCGCCGCGCAAGGCGGTGTCGGCGCTCATGGTCGCAAGCTGCGCGCTGCGCGTGGCCGAGACCATGCGCTGCTGCAACAGGGAACCGGACGACGCGCCAATCGCAAGCAGGGTCAGCAGCACTAGGAAGATGAGCGCGACCAGCAACACCACGCCTTTTTGCGCGGCGCGGCGCGGGAAGTGGGGCTGTTTGAGTCGGACGTGCATGGCGCTTTACTCAGGCATCACGGATTGAAATTGCGCAATGCGACGAGGGTGGTGAACTCGCGTCGCAGCAACTGATTGGGGAACCCCTGCTGCGCAGGCGTGACGTTGCGTGTGGATCCCGGCGGTTGCGGCGTGGTATTGCCATCGATCGAATAGATGTAATTCATTTCGGCCGGGGTCAGCGTGTAGAGCGGCGTCTGGCCATCCATCAGGATATGGACTTCGATGGTCTGGACCGCGCGCCACAGGCAGCCAGCGGATGAATCGGCGGTGACCCCGGAGAGCGGAGGCATCTGTGGCGGGCATGGAATGCTGTTGCCAGAGCTGTCAACGGCGGAATCCACTTCCGCGGCGGTCAGGAACCGGGTTCCACCGTCGGCATCGAGGATGCCGTAGCGGAAATCCAGCCGCTCCACGCCACGCACCAGCGGTTGATCGGTGCCATTGACACGCCGGACCAGCTCTCCGGTCGTATGGCCGTTGCCGGCGTCGACGACTTCCAGGAAATAAGTGACGGTCTGGAAATCCTGGGTGAAATCGAACAAGGTCGGGGCGGCGAGATTGCCCTGGCTTATATCGGGGGGCTGCGCGTAGTTGTCGCTGGTCGGCGTGATTGTGTCGCCACTAACGGTGACCGAATACACGTTCGCCATGGAGCAAGTGGCCAGCATGGCCAAGTCGCCGGACTTGAACTCGCTTGCGGCATCCTCGCCCGGCAGCGGATTCAGCGCGATCGTCGCAACGATGCCGCTGCTGGCGCTGGTGGGGGAGATGGTGGTCCCGGCGGCGCTGCCGCTGGGCACGATGGCCCAGCCGGAACCGGGCCTGATGTAGCGGACGGTCAGCACATCGGTGCCCATAACACGATCCCCAATGGCGATGCCCATAGGGGGGATGGCCGAAACCGTAGTATTGGGGTCGGCCGGCGTACAAGCAGTGGTGGTGCACTGGTATCCACGCATGAACAGGTTCGATGGCAGCACGAATGCCTGCGTCGGCGTTGCCATGGTCAACGTGTTGTCGTGGATCGCGTTGGTATTGGCAGTGGTATCGCTGGAATACACGATCGGCGAGCGCAGAGCGTCGAGGTAAAGACCGGAACTGGTCACACCCGCGTTGCCGCCGGAATTGCTGCAATAACCGCCATTGACATTGGCAAGATCGCTACGCAGGCTGTGGATTGCGAAGCGGCCTTCTTCCTGAAGCACCGCCATCTGGGCCTGCGCCTTGTTGCTGCTGGAGGTGGACGAGAAAACCGCGATGATGCCGGCGGCGACAATAAACGCCATCACCAGTGCGATCATCATTTCGATCAGCGACAAGCCCGCCATGCGGCGGCGCGCGACGAGGAAGCGGCGGGCGCGGATCATGGTTGGAATACCCATTCGAAGGTGTGCGGTAGCTGTTCCCTGTTGCTGGCGGCTCCAGCTTCGTCCCAGGTAATCGACATCGTGCAGGTGCCGGCAAACGGCGGACGAAAGTCGACCTGGCCCGCCGTAGGCGTGTAACTGATGCCGTTCGTCGTACAGGTTATGCTCGCCTTGGCGTCCGGCAGGAAGGTGTTGAGCTGCTGGCTCCAGGTCTGGATGTCGTGGGTGGCGAGATCGGCCGGCGAGCACCCGGCCGCACACGTGGTGGTAATGGCGGTGCCGACCGGGTCGATCGCCGCGATGTTGTAGTTGCCGTTCCACAGCCCGACGGGGTTGGCGCCCATGCGGCTGGCCATGCTGTGGGCGAGGAACGTCGCCTGGGTTCGCAGGTAGGCCACGTGGTTGGACTGGATGGCAAAGATCAGCAGGCCGGCAAGCCCGAGCATGCCGAGGCTGAACACCAGTACGGCAATCAGCACTTCCAGCATCGAGAAGCCTTGCTGACGCGGATGGGCGCGATGAATGATCATGGTGTTGGCGCCGCCGGGCAGACAGTGGTGTCGGGATTGGTACCGCTGGTTTGTTGCACCATCCCCGACGACAGAACCTGGATGAAAAGCGGCGGGTTGTGCAGGCCATTCGGCGCGTAGATCGTGAAGCAGGCCGTCGTCCCGGCCGCGCCCGCCAGCGCACCCTCTGATTGGTAGGCCACCGAAGTGGTAGCGGCGCTCACGACGTAGTTGTCGGACACTCCCGAATGCCGGCGCAGCACTTCGGGGGCAGCGCCTGCCGCCGACGAGGCTGCCGGTATCTGGACCGTCCAGCCGTTCTGCCAACTGCCCGCGGACGCGTCGACCGCGACTTCGACCTGGCGCGAAACAGCCGTCGTACGCGCGAACTGCAGGTCGCCGGTGAGATCGCTGTTGATACTGGAGAGATTCGTGGACACCAGTAGGTGCCTGAAGCTGGGCAGCGCGATCATCGCCAGGATCGCGGCGACCGCGAGCGTAATCATCAACTCGACAAGGGTGAAACCACAGGCGCGACAACGCGCGCGCAGGCGCGTCACGAATTGGGCAGTAATTTTCTGGTAGTTCCCCTGCAGCACGCGGTTCACCCCTGTCGAAAGCCGACGGTGCAGCTTGGATCATCACGCTTGATCGACCACCTGCCAAGCACCCGGCGACGAACGGCACGTTCTGTCCGATGAGCGGCTGGCCGCGGCTTCTGAATGCGGAATCAACTGGCCGCAGCACACGCACCCCAAGTGCCCTGTCGGTTGGCCGGCAGAATACAAGCCCTCCCCTTTGACCAGATGCCAGCCCTCCCCTACGCCCGGATGCAAGCCCTCCCCTTCAAGGGGAGGGTTGGGTGGGGATGGGTTTGTTGTTGGGCAGGGTGAAGATGGGTTCGTTGTTGGCTTGAGTGAAAACCCAAACCCCATCCCCCTCCCAGCTTCCCTGTTGAAGTGGGAGGAGTGAACCACCTGGCACTTTCTCAATTGGCTGCCCGGATGCAAGCCCTCCCCTTCGAGGGGGAGGAGTGAACCCCGCCTGCACACCCCCAGCACGCAGCCAGCACAGCGGAATCCGGGGCATCTCGTGGAATATTTCATTGGGTCATTCCGGGCGGCCCGAAGGGTCAACCCCGGAATACACGTGCGCGCGGCGCATGCTATCCGACGGGAGCGCGGATTTCGTCGATCACGCCGGCAAGGCCGGCCTGCCAGTCCGGCAACACCATTTCGAAAGTCGCGCGCAGCTTCGATGTATCCAGCACCGAGAACGCGGGGCGCTTCGCCCTGGTCGGGTAATCGGCGGTGCGAATGGCCGTGACATGCGGGGTGCGCGCAAGCAATCCGGCGCGTTGCGCACGTTCGAAGATGGCGCGCGCGAAACCGCACCAACTCGTCTCGCCCGCGGCGACCAGATGGTACGTGCCGTCCGGCGGCGTCGATCCATGCTGCGTTGCGTTCGCGTCAAACCAGCGCGCTATCGCGTGCGCGGTAACATCCGCGATCAGTCGCGAGGCAGTAGGCGCACCGAACTGGTCTTCCACCACGCGCAGTTCGTCGCGCTCGGCGCCGAGCCGCAACATCGTGCGCAGGAAATTGTGGCCGCGCGCGGCGTACACCCATCCGGTACGAAAAATCAGGTGTCGTGCGCCGCTGTCGCGCAGGGCGATTTCGCCGGCGAGTTTGGAGCGGCCGTAGGCGCTCACGGGATGCGTTGCGTCGTCTTCGCGATACGGACGTGTCGCATCGCCATCGAACACGTAATCGGTCGAGTAATGCACGACGCGTGCGCCGTTCTGCGCCGCCCAACTGCCCAGCACACCGACCGCTTCGCCATTGATCCGCATCGCGAGCGCTTCCTCGTCCTCGGCGCGATCGACGGCAGTGTAGGCGGCGGCGTTGACGATAAAGTCCGGCCGGATGCGATCGAGAGCGTTGCGCAAGCCGTCGGGATCAGCGAGGTCGATGCGTTCGCACGGCCTACCATCTTCAAGTTCACCATCGCGCGTGGCGGGGATGATTTCGCGGGGTCGTACCCTCACTCGGCGCTGCGCGCCACCCTCTCCCTGAGGGAGAGGGGAATGGCGTTGAACCCCTTTCCCTTCCGGAGAGGGGAAGGCTGCGCTCCCTTCTCCCGTCGGGAGAAGGTGGCCCGAAGGGCCGGATGAGGGTTCGATCAGGCGCAACGTCGCAACCTCACGCGTATTCGTACCCTCACCCCCAGCGCTACTCGCTCGGCGCGATGCGCCGCCTCTCCCGAAGGTAGAGTGGCTCAACACCCCCAAAGCACGCAGCAATTCGTGCCCGACTTGCCCATTCGAACCCGTTACCAGAACGCGCATGATCTCGCTCACGGATTCACGTACGCCGGCAGCTTTTCCGCCGGCACATCGGCGAGGAACGGTGTCTTTTGATCCTTGCCCGACAGCAACGGGTCGGCCACCGGCCAGTCGATGCCGATCGCGGCGTCGTTCCAGCGCACTCCGGCATCGCCAGCCGCGTCGTACAACGCGGTGCACTGATACATGAAGGTCGCGGCCTCGCTGACCACGCAAAAACCGTGCGCGAAACCTTCCGGGATCCACAACTGGCGGTGGTTCGCAGCGGTCAACATCGCCGCTTCCCAGCGGCCAAAGGTCGGTGAACCACGGCGGACGTCCACCGCGACGTCGTACACCTCGCCCTCCAGCACCGACACCAGCTTTCCCTGCGGATTGGGCCACTGGTAGTGCAGACCGCGCAGGACGCCGCGCGCCGAACGCGACACGTTGGACTGCACGAAATGCACATCGACGATCCCGAGCTCGGCGTATTTTCCCGCGTGGAAACTCTCGAAGAAATAGCCGCGCGCATCGCCGTGCACTACGGGTTCGATCACGCATACGCCCGGCAGATTGGTGTCGACGCGTTTGAGTCGGGGTTGGGTGATCATTTCATGTCCTTGTTCGGTGACATCCTTCCACGGTGCGCGCGACGACATTCCCCCGATGCTTCGCATCGACCCTTCGGAACGAAGGGGGGATCGCGGGGAGTGGCTTATCACCGCTTCTTCATCCATCGATCAACCGCAGCAAATATTGCCCGTAACCTGTCCTGGCCAGCGGCGCGGCGAGGTCGCGCACGCGCGCAGCGTCAATCCAGCGATGCTGGAACGCGATCTCCTCGGGGCAACACACCTGCACTCCCTGGCGATTCTGGACCGTGGCGATGTAGTTGGCGGCGTCCATCATCGATTCGTGGGTGCCAGTGTCGAGCCACGCATAGCCGCGGCCGAGTTGTTCCAGCATCAATGAACCATCGTCGAGGTAGCAGCGGTTCAAGTCGGTGATTTCCAGTTCGCCGCGCGGCGAAGGTTTCAGTTGCGCGGCGTAATCGCACGCGCGGCCGTCGTAGAAATACAAACCTGTCACTGCGTAACTGGATTTCGGTTTTTGCGGCTTTTCTTCCAGACCGATCACCCGGCCCGACTGGTCGAACTCGGCCACGCCGTAACGTTCCGGGTCGCGCACCAGGTAGCCGAACACCGTCGCGCCGTGCTCGCGCACCGAAGCGCGCTTGAGTAAGTCGGTGAACCCTTGCCCGAAGAAGATGTTGTCGCCCAACACCAGCGCGCACGGATCGCCCGCGACAAATTCGCGCCCGATCAGGAACGCCTGCGCCAAACCGTCCGGCGACGGCTGTGCCGCATATTGAATACTGATACCCCACTGCGAACCGTCGCCCAGCAGGTTCTGGAACAACGCTTGCTCGCGTGGCGTGTTGATCACCAACACCTCGCGGATGCCCGCCAGCATCAGCACGCTGAGCGGGTAGTAGATCATCGGCTTGTCGTACACCGGCAGCAACTGCTTGCTGACCGCCTGCGTGACGGGAAACAGCCGCGTGCCGGAACCGCCGGCGAGGATGATGCCTTTTTTCGTCGTCATGTTTGTCATTCTTCCTGCCAAACCTCTCTCCCACAAAGGGAGGGCTCAGATGCTGTTCCTTCTCCCGTCGGGAGAAGGTGGCCCCAAGGGCCGGATGAGGTTACGCGTTCGCGCCATGCCGATACCTTGCGCGTATTCGTACCCTCACGCCTGCCCCAACCGTTCCATCCGATAACTGCCATCCAGCACGCGCTGCACCCACGGCTGATTGTCAAGGTACCAATCCACCGTGCGCGCGATGCCGGTTTCGAAATCGACACCCGGTTTCCAGCCGAGTTTGCGTTGCAGTTTCGACGCATCGATCGCGTAGCGGCGGTCGTGGCCGGGACGATCCTTGACGAGTTCGATCAACGATTCGCGCTTGCGGCCATCGGTCAGCGGGCTTCTGGCGTCCAGCAATCCACAGATCGTTTTCACGACATGGATATTCTCGCGTTCGGCATCGCCGCCAATGTTGTAGGTCTCGCCCACGCGCCCGGCTTCCAGCACGCGGCGGATCGCACTGCAATGGTCGAGCACGAACAGCCAGTCGCGGATGTTTTGTCCGTCGCCATACACCGGCAACTTCTCGCCAGCCAGCGCACGCGCGATGATCAACGGGATCAATTTCTCCGGAAACTGGTACGGCCCGTAGTTGTTCGAGCAATTGGTCGTCAGCACCGGCAAGCCATACGTGTGGTGGAACGCGCGCACCAAGTGATCGGACGCCGCCTTGCT